>JBATHL010000666.1:0-5076 GCA_049666745.1 Gammaproteobacteria bacterium | reverse complement strand
CATGCCGGTAGGCATTATTGAGGCCCTCCTGGACCAGCCGATAGAGACAGATCTTGGTTGGTGTGCTGAGATTCTCGGGCAGATGGTGCAAATCGTGGCTAACCGAGGTCGAGGTCCGGCTTTCGTGCCTCTTTATCAGTTTGATGATTGCCTCACTGGCCGACAGTTCCCGGAGTTCAGGTATCGTTAGACCGGCCGAAAGGCTGCGCAGCTCCTGCAAGGCATCGTTTAGCGCATGCTGTATCTTATCGATAACGACGAAATCGGTCTTGTCCGACCGCTCGGGATCGCGTTCCGATTGGAAAACGGAGTCCAGCTTGAGCAGTGCGAAGCCGATAGATTGCAAAGGACCATCGTGCAGCTCCGAGCCGATGCGTCGGAGGTATTGCTCATTCAATTCGACGCCCCGGCTGCTTGCCTGCTTGATGCGAGTACGTTGCGTCTCAATCAACTGATGCGCGGTGCGTACGACCCAGAAAAGCAGCAGGTAGAGTATCAGCCCCCCCAGCAATGAGACCGTTGCCACCAGCAGCTCGCCCCTGTTGAGCGCTTCGAAAAGAGCCCGAGGTGATTTGTAAAGCTCCACCACACCGATCACTCGCTCGTGTTTTTCGTCCCACACCGGGATGTAACTCTCGACGAACTGCTCGACGTCGTCGGGCAGGAAGACGTGTTCCTGCTTGGCGTGTTCGTCGGTCACGCCCCAGCTGAAGATACTTTCGCCGCTATAGGCAATTTTTAACTCATCGTTATCGCTAAACCGCTTGCCGATGATCTTGTCGTCGTTGGACCAGATGATTTTGAAATCGGCGTCGAAAACAGTGGCGCGGAACACATCGGGGATGCCGATAACATGCTTAAAAAATTCCTCAACGGCACTTTTGTCCTCAATACTCGTGCTGCCTTCGAAGTAGGCCTCGGGATTGTTGATCAATGATACGCTCTGGATAAACTCGGAACTGACCGCCATTTCCCGCGCCAGCAGGTTTTGCTGAAGAAACGAGAAATAGATGGAACCCGATACGATGCTGATGCCGATGATAGAAACAAATCCCGACAGCGCGAATATTCTGAGTAGTCCCCATCTCTGGATTAAAGCGGTTATCTTCACTGCTGACTCCTGGGATTCGCTGAAGCCATGGCCTCGGGTTTAGTGTTTGATCTTTTGCGCCATCAATGCTGCTTCTACACGGTTTTTGACCTGAAGTTTCTGCAAGATGTTGGTCATATAATGTTTAATAGTTTTTTCGCTGAGGAATAATTCGTCGGCGATTTGCTTATTCGTCAGGCCACGCGAAAGGGCTTTCAGAATACTGCTTTCACGTTCGTTGAGTTTATCGAGCAAACTGGGCGACGGTGCGGGTTCCTGATTATACGAATGCATCAGGATACTGGTCGCCAGGCTTGGTGTAATAAAGGTTTCCCCGGATGATACTTGACGTATGATTTCGATTAGTTTCTTGCCACCTATTCCCTTGAGAATATACGCGTTGGCCCCGGCTTGTAATGCCGTCATAACGTCTTTTTCATCCTCCGATGCGGTTAACATGACGAGTTTAATAGAGGGCAGGGCCTCGTGTATGTCTCGGGCCGCCTCGACACCCCCGCCGGGCATGCTGATATCCAGCAAAATAATGTCTGGCATTGCCTCGTGCGCGATTCTCAGCGCATCCTGGTAACTCTCGCCCTGATCGATGACCTCGAAACCATCAACCGACTGAAGCGTACTACTGACACCTTCGCGTAACAGCGGGTGGTCATCGATAACGGCTATGTTGACGGTGGTTGCTGACATCTGTTAATTATTTCGACCGGCTGCAGTTCTGCGATTGCTCTCGAATATACCTGATCACGCCGATTAATTGTACTCGCCCAGTTGACGATTTTTTGCACAGCTGTAGATCCCGCGAGAACTGCCTGGATATATGTAAGAGTATTACGCTAAGCGACAAAACCGAATACTGCGGTATTAATCTTTGAACACGCTTGTCATGTGTCTCACGCGTTGTATAAGGTAAACGTGCCGATAATTATGAAGCCAACGCCTGCGACATAGTGCAGGTACTTTTCATTGATGTATTCGGATAACAGACTGCCGGCTAACACTCCGATTGCTGAAGCGACAACTAAGGCAGCAGACGCTGCAAGAAAAACAGTATATTTACTTACTTCCTTATCTGCCGCAAAAAGCATTGTCGCGAGTTGTGTCTTGTCTCCTAACTCAGCAATAAAAACTGCTGCAAAAACCGTTAAAAATATTTTCCAGTCCATTAGGCGCTATTTAGAAAGAAACATATAACAGCAGTATTATAAGGTTTTTTACCTGATAACCTACTATCGCCTTAATACCTTCGGGGCCCGATTCTGGCCGAAGATTGTCTCTGAGAGGAATTGCGTCAGCGTCTCCTCTGGAGAAAACGGATTGAGTGTTCATCACAGGTCGGAAGCATGACGGCCTGGCTTTAGCAGAGCTATCTTCCCAATGCCTTACTCTGTTGGAAACCCCCCATCTTTCCATGCCTGGATACCGCCCTCAAGAATAGAGACGTTTGAAAAACCCATATCCTTCAAGAGTTTCCCAGCCAGGGCTCCCAGTTCCCCAGTTTCACAGGTCGTAATGATGGGGCGAAGTTATTCCAATACTGGAAGCATAATCACTGGCAAATTGGTTGAATTTGATTCCGGCACGGCCCAGGACCGGTTTGACAGTATCTTCCACATTGATATCACTATTGCGGCCCGCTCTAATATCGGCAAACAGGCCAAGCATTGAGTCGATGTCATCCTTGGTCCACCCATCACTCTCCAGTTCCTGTTGATACAGTTCGGGTGGAATATCCTGATATTTGATCGGGCGTCCTGTGCCTCCAGATAATTGCGCAGCTACTTCTGAATGTGACAATGATTCAGTAGATAATATATAGGCCTTTCCGTCGTGGGCTGTTGTTATTAATGCTTCTGCTCCTACTGCAGCAACATCACGGGCGTCCACTAACCCGACACGGCCGTCTCCAGCAGGTAACCTAATACAGTCATCTACGACGAAGGTTTCAAAATTCTGCATAATCCACTGGGGTTTTAGATGGGTATAACCTAAGCCAGAATCTTCCAGCTGACGTTCACAAACGCCATGCCTGTGGAAAATCGGTAAATGATTATCTTCTTCGGTGCCATCGGAAGACAGTCGAACGACATGTTGCACGCCACAATGCCTGGCCGCTTCTAGCACATTAGCCTGGTGCTCAACTATCTCAGGCCGATCGTATGAAGCCAGAAACAATCTATCGATCCCGCTAAGCGCATCGCGGAGAGATTCAGGATCGGAGAAATCGCCTATTGCGACCTCAACTGCTCCATTTAATACAGGGGCTTTTGACGGATCACGAACGAGAATCCTGATCGGTACATCTTTAGCTACCAGTTGGCGAGCAATTTCTCCACCAAATAATCCCGTAGCCCCCGTTACCAATATCCGATTCATAATGTTAATAGTCGCATGATACAAATATCGTCGCAACGTGGGGAATACGATCACCCCTCCTTGATGTGCACAATTTGTCAGCGGATGGAGAAATTTTGAGGGTCTGCCACTGGCCGAAGATTGCCCTCCACCAGACTTTTATCAGGGTCTCCTCTGGAGAAAGCGGCGATGACAGGGTTCTGTAACCGCCCCTGCCTGGATGTTAGTTGGTGATTTAGAACGAAAACATCAGTCTCGCAACTGACCCTTCTCACGATAGTGAGTCGCCTGCGTTACTGAACAATTATTGATTGCTCTGTGACCGTGCTTACGCCATTTAGAGGTGCACTTTTGATAAATCTTTTCCTCGATAATGTCGTCTTCCAGTTTTTTGTCCAACATTAACCTGGTCTTGACGCACTCCCTGATTCTTCTGACTCCATTCTTTGGATGGTAATCAGTGCAGTCATCGTAAATACCTTGTGCCAGGGATCGTTTACCTAACTGATCATGCGCATAATCAAGAATCCTGATCTTTATTTTTTCCTGTCTTATCATGCAGCCTCCTGCCGCGGATGCGAGAGGTCCATTTTTTTCTACGCAATAGTCGAAAATCTCCTCTGTGTACCTCAGCTTGTAGCTTTTCAGCAGGTAGTATTGATTTTCCAGGTTTATCCGTTCGTCCGTTTTAGCTGCGTACAGAGCTGTAGATAGCATTGATATACATAACAAAATAGCAAGTTTGAGAACCATCATTCCATATACCTTATCCTTAAATGCGCCTGGTTATTGTACTCAAAATCTTTGTGGTTCATATTTGCCGTTACCTGCCCCATATTGCCAAAGCCTGAAACGGGAATTCAGTTACCAGGTAAATTATTCTGTAAGATGGAAAAATACCGGTTTCTCTAAAACAACAAATGTCGGTTCATAGGACTTGTCCCGGTTTAGTGGACTACCTGTCCTGGCGTAGATAATCTGCGAGCGTCCGCGTATGTCGGTGAGATTGGCCGATCGATGCAACACATCCGTTTTAATCTCTGGGCCGGCGTCTCTGCGGTTGCAGGAACATATGTTGCATTCAGGACTTTACCGCTGCGCCTGCGCAAGGCTAGAATCGACCGGATTACCTCAGTAGCAGGGTTTTTATCATGACTGCCACAGCCTATAACCCCAACGGCAAATACCAGCCGGAATCGACGATTGGTCTGCCGGCATTTTATGCCTGGCTGCCGCCTCTAACGGGGGCATCGCAATCGCGGCAGGAAGCTACTCGTAAACAACGTCGGCAATCTACTTGAGCTTGTTCAATGACTGACCATCGACCTGGCGCACGCGCTAAACGCAAACGTCGCCGTCGCCCATCCGCTTTATCAGCAGCAGCGCCACCGCCCCGGCAACTCGGTGGTATCGTCGGCGGGCGCTATCAACCTTTGAATCCATCCGATCTGCCCGTGATCGACCAGGCGGTGCGCAAGATACTGCAGGATGTCGGCATGTCGGAGGCGCCCGAGATTGTCATCGAGCATGTCACGGCGGCGGGTGGCAGTTTGGACCAGGATGGTCGCTTACACTTTTCGGCGGAGTTGATCGAGCGTGCCCTGACAGGTTTGGCT
>JBATHL010000665.1:0-7385 GCA_049666745.1 Gammaproteobacteria bacterium | reverse complement strand
ATCCTGAAACAGATCATCTGGACCCGTCCCGACCAGGCTACGCTGGAAGAACTCGGATGGTTTCGTTTTTCGATCGCGCGCATCGGCGACGAGCACGGCATCCCGTTAGTCGTTTCTCGCACCGGCTATACCGGAGAGCTCGGTTATGAAGTGTTTTGCCATCCTAAAGATGCGCCTGCCGTATGGGATGCGGTCTGGGAAGCGGGCAAGGCCTACGATCTGACGCCGCTCGGGCTCGAAGCCCTGGATATGTTACGTGTCGAAGCCGGGCTTATTTTTGCGGGTTACGAATTCAGCGACCAGACCGATCCATTCGAGGCCGGCATTCCGTTCACGGTACCACTCAAGACCAAGCAAGACGATTTCATCGGCAAAGCGGCGTTGATCAAACGCAAGGAAAACCCGCAACGAGTGCTGGTCGGGCTCGAACTGACCGGTGACGAACTCGCGGCTAACGGTGATTGCGTCGATATCGGGCGCAACCAGGTGGGTGAAATTACCAGCGCAGTACGTTCACCAATACTGCGTAAGAATCTGGCACTGTGCCGCATCCAGGTCGAGCATAGCGAACCGGGCACTGAAGTCGAAGTCGGCAAGCTCGATGGCAAACAGAAACGCCTGCCGGCAAAGGTGGTTCCATTTCCATTTTACGATCCGACCAAGTCAAGAGTGCGAGACGTCCCGGCGCCTGAATGAACAGGATCCTGTTCCCGGGTTATCCGCAGCCGGACACTAGCGCACGACGAGGCAGTTAATCTCGGTGAGGTCGAGAAGTTTGCGCGACACGCTGCCCATCGAGGCTGCTTTTATTTTGCTCAGGCCGCGCGTGCCAACCACAATCAGATCAATTTTGCGGCGCCTGGCGAATCCGGCGACACTGTTAGCCGGATCGCCGCTGCCGATCGCGGTCTGAATGTTTTTCGCCCCTGCCTTCTTTGCTGTTTTCTTTGCTGCGCTCAGAATCCTGTCCGCCGCCTGACGCATCAAGTCATCGCGCGCATTGTAAAAGGACTCAAACTCGGGCGCCTGCCTGAGTTCTTCGGGCAGCTGCATATCTCGAATGACGTTTAAAATAAGCAGCTCGGCCTCGTGTAGTACCGACATTTTGGCAGCATAACTGACTGCGCGGCTCGACGCCGCAGATGCATCCGTAGCAACCAGAATTTTGTTGATCATGCGTTGAAAGAACCGCTTCAGCCCTGAGAATCGCGTATTAAGCCTTTAAGTCGCTTTTTCTGCAAGCAAATCAGTTCCGTTCCATATTTACAACGACTATTCCGGGTTTGTTAACAACAGATTCTGACCTCTGAATCCCAACAACTGAGCCGAAAGTATCATCTGGTGCCACCGCAAGCAACGTATCGCAGTACCACGGTAATAGTAGTTGCATATTGAAACTTTCCGATAGAACCTGATCGGCGTCGTCAGTTACTCAGACGGTTTCCACAACAAAATCAGGAGGAAGTTTGCAATGTATATTAAAGTCATCACACCAATAATAACGACTGTTTCTCTTCTCGCGGCCACCCTTTGCCTGACGCTTGCACCACTCGGTCAGGCGCTTGCCGATGGGAACGCAAAAATCAGGGTAATGACTCAAAACCAGTACCTTGGCGCAGATCTCGAACCCCTTGTTACCGCCCCCGATCCAGCCGCTTTCAATGAAGCTCTGGTTTTTGTCCTGCAGACGATAGGGGCGAGCAACTATCCCGAACGGGTTCAGAAGCTTGCACAAACGATCGCAAAAAGCGGAGCGGACCTCGTTGGCCTGCAGGAGATGTGGGCTTTCAACTGCACACCCACGAGCCCCACAATACCTGAGCCCTGTAGTCTTTTTGGACCCGCGTTCAATGATCACCTGGAGGCAACGCTGGATGCACTGCACAATATCAATGCTGACTATTACGCGGCGGCTACGGTGCAGAACCTGACCATCGAAGATGTCGGATTTCCGGTGCCCGGCATACCAGTTTTTCTTGACAACGATGGAACTCCGGACGTCTTTATCACCGTCCTTGATCGCGACGTTATCCTGGCGCGCAGCAAAATCGTAGCCACACCCGTTAGCTTCGATTGCCCCAGGCGGTCCCTCGACGGCTGTAATTTCGAAACCGTGGCAATGACCAGTATCGGCGGTATTCCGCTCAATATCGAGCGCGGTTTCGTTGCCGTAGACGCAGTTATCAAAGGCAACGCTTACCGCTTTGTGAACACGCACCTTGAAGTCCGTTTCCCGGACCCCTCTAATCAGTTTTCACGATATATCCAGTCTGCCCAGGCGAGCGAACTGATGGGTACGTTAGCATTTCAGCCCGCGCCTCCAAACAGCAGGCTGCTGGTTGTAGGCGATATTAACTCGGACCCCGATGATCCCTATCCGAGTCCGACAAGCGGGCCTTTCCTGACACCATACCAGCAGTTCGTTTCGGGACTGACACTGAACGGGGCATGGATTTCCGATGCTTACACCGATGTCTGGACGCTGAAACGCAAGCAAAAGCCGGGCCTGACCTGTTGCGAGGATGCGGATCTTCGCAATGCTGTTTCAAATAACGACCGACGCGTCGATATGATCTTTTCACTATTGGTTCCGAAGAAAGTCAAAGCCCGAGTCTTGAACACGAAACCCAGGAACAAAACAGCCTCCGGCTTATGGCCATCCGACCATGCGACAGTAGTCGCCAAACTCAAATTCGATCACGATCACGATGATGATCATGATGACGATGATGAGGATATGGATGGGGATGACTAGTTAACTCGGGTTGACTGCTGGAACGCAAAGCTAGTGGAATTTTTCACCAATACGGATAGCCCAGCGCAACAGCCTTAAGGGGCTCAGATCTGAAAATTTGCCAATATTCGGATCTGAGCCCGATAGCTGCTAGTTGTTTTTATCTCCCGACAGGTTTAGCTTTTTCAGAATTGCGGGTAGTTTTTTGATAGACGCCCATTGTTGCAACGTGGTCTTGTGAGGGGCGGCCGGAAATCCGGAAACAAATTGATGTGACTCAACATCACTGATGACAATAGAACCGCCGCCTATCGTGACATGGCTTCCGATCGTCACATGATCTGAAATCGCGACCTCCCCGGCTACGGTCGTAAAATCACCTATAGTGACAGAACCACCAACCGCGGCGGCAGCAACAATGATACAGGATTGGCCTATACAGCAGTTGTGACCAATCTGTACCAGGTTATCGATTTTTGTGCCATCGCCAATTCTGGTCGAACTGAATTTGCCCCGGTCGATACAACTGTTCGCCCCGACTTCGACGCCGTTGCCAATAATCACTTCCCCAATTTGCGGTATTTTGACCAGTGTCTTCTTGTCAAGCGAGGGTCGATAACCAAAGCCGTCAGATCCGATAGACGCGTTCTGGTAAAGAACGCAATCATCGCCGATGTGGCAGCGGTCACGCACGACAACACCCGGCCAGACAACTGATCGACATCCGATCGTAGATTCGTCCATGACAGTAACATTTGCATATAACAGGCTATCATCCCCAACTTTCACATGAGGGCCCAGGTAGCATCCCGGTCCAATGGAAACGTTCTTACCCAGCACCACCGTGGGGTCAACCACGGCTGTCTCGTGGACACCCGTATTGAATCGGGGCGGGTCGGGTGCAAACAGTTGCAATACCTGCGCCATCGCAAGGTCAGCAGATACAACTTGAATCAATGTGCGGTTCCCGGGACTTAATTCCAGGTCCTGGTTTACCAGGGCAGCGGACGCCTGGGAATGTTGCCACAATTTTAAATACTTCCGGCTTCCTATGAAGGTTAAATGGCCTGGTTGTGCCTGCGCCAATTCTTCTAATCCAGAAATAAAAATATCTGTCTTGCCAATAATTTCTCCGGATACATGTTGTGCGATTTCCTGGATAGAAAACTGATTCATTTTCACGCTCTTCATAAGTTCAACGATTGTCTAAAACGGGTAGACTTTAGCGACGCACTCTCGCCTGGGCCCGACCTGCACTGCGCGCAAGTCTAACGACGAACCTCAAAACGATCAATCCAGCCGGACGGTGATCAGGTTGCGCAGGTCGGTTATCGAAGTCTCATCGGTGTCAGATCTCAATTGTTTCTAATATTAGTTAATATCGGGACCTGACCCGAGTGGCACTTACTCAAGCACGAAAAACCAATTACCGGGTCATTTCCGCGAATCTGCATACAGTTGCTGCGCTGCTATACTCGATATCTACTGTTTAAAAGAATTGAAGGACGCTAATGCTGGAACCTCTACTTAAGCAGGCAGGTCAACTGCCTTCACTTCCTGAAGTCTATATCAGGGTGACTGAACTGCTTGAAAACGAAAGCTCCACTGGTCTAAAAATCGGCGAAGCAGTTCAGTCGGATCCTGCGTTAACCGCCAGGATTCTGAAAATGATCAATAGCGCCTATTACGGATTGCAAAATCCGGTCACCTCCATTCCCCAGGCGGTTACTTTACTGGGTCGCCAACAGTTAAAACAAGTACTGGTGGGTTCCGTATTAGCCCGTGTTTTCAAAGACTTTGATATTACCTCTTTCCCGCTGCGTGACTTTTGGCAGCATTGTATAAAAACCGCAATTATCGGCAGGCAACTTGCGATGCAAAATGCCCGTGTCCTCGATCACGAGGTTTTTTTTACGGCTGGACTATTACACGACATCGGATGGCTGGTAATAGCAAAAGTAAATCCGGGTTCATACGGGCAAATCATCGAGCTGGCGAGAGCCGAAAACAAGGATGTCATTGAGGTCGAGACCGAAAAACTGGGTGTTACGCATATCGATGTAGGTGTTGCTTTGTTAGAAAAATGGGGTATTCCCGGCCTGATCACCCAGTGCGTTAGAAAACATCACGATATCGATCACATTGGGTCTTTCGAAATCGAGACCAGCATTGTCTATCTGGCGAATAAATTGAGCCGGCTCGACCTGAGCGGTGAAGAGGAAGAAGGAGAGAAGTTGATAGCGGATACCTTGTCAGCAATCCCGAACTGGGAAAAATCGAAGTGCACAGCGGAACAAATCACCATTGCCTGTCGCCTGGCCGAAGAACAATGGCTGGAGGTTATGGAGTCGCTTGGAATGGTTGACCTCGATATCGACGATAGTGCAGACGAAACTTTCCTCTTCAATACCGATTTGGAGAAACCATAAATTGAGTTGCGTAACCGCTTAGCTGACCCCACCAGGCAGTCGTCACTAGAGCTGGGTTTCGAGCGGTAATTCGGTGGTGTACTTGATCTGCGTCACGGCGACATTCGAATTAACATCCCTGACCATCGGCAGCTGCACCAGCTGACGCCGCAAAAAGCGATCGTAATGCTTGATATCCCGGGTGATAATCTTGAGAAAATAATCGGCTGAACCGGTCACGGTGTAGCATTCAACCACCTCTGGAAAACGACGCACCCGTTCCTCGAACTCATGCAGCGAAGGCTCGTCATTCTTCGTCAGGCTGATACGGGAAAATACGACCAGTCCCATGCCCAGTTTCTCGGCATCGAGCAGCGCCACCTTCTTTTCAATCACCCCTGCCTTTTCGAGGCGACTGACGCGCCGCCAGCAGGGTGAGGCTGACAGGTTGACACGCTCGGCAATTTCGGCCGCAGTCAAGGATGCATCATGCTGCAAAATCGCCAGAATCTTTATATCGGTTGCTGATAGTTTCATAGGAATGGAATAATATTCCAAATAATTAATATATAATAGAATAATATTTCATTTAAAAATCGACAAGCACAAAATTAGCAACACCATTTCCCCGCTACGGCATTAAAATTACACAGATTTTGCGCTACCGCGGTGCACATATGAAAATCTCTCTCGACGACAAGTATTCGCTGGCCACCGGCCGGGCCTTCATGACCGGTATCGAGGCACTGGTCAGGTTACCTATCCTGCAACACCAGCGCGACGTTAAATGTGGACTCAACACCGCCTGTTTCATTTCGGGTTATCGCGGCTCGCCAATCGGTGGTCTCGACCAGGCGCTGTGGAAAGCAAAGAAGTTTACCGCGGCGCATAACATCCACTTCCTGCCCGGCGTAAACGAAGACCTGGCGATGACTTCGGTATGGGGCAGCCAGCAAGTTGGACTGTTTCCCGGCGCGAAGTATGACGGCGTTTTCGGCCTGTGGTATGGCAAGGGACCCGGCCTCGACCGCAGCATGGATGTACTCAAGCATGCCAACGCATTTGGTACCTCGCCTTATGGCGGCGTGCTTGCCGTGGTGGGCGACGATCACGCCTGCAAATCATCTACCCTGCCCCACCAGAGCGACCATATGTTCATCGGCGCCACCAGCCCCGTACTCAACCCCGCGGGGGTGCAGGAAGTTCTCGATCTGGGAATTTTCGGCTGGGAATTATCGCGTTATAGCGGTTGCTGGGTCGGATTGAAGGCGATCACCGAAAACATGGATGCGGCGATTTCAGCCGACATTGACAGTGGTCGCGTCGAAGTCGTGCTCCCCGGGGACTACGAACTACCCGAAGACGGGGTCCATACCCGCTGGCCCGACACGCCGATGGCACAGGAAGAGCGGCTGCAACGCCACAAGATTTATGCCGCCAGGGCGTTTGCACGCGCCAACAATCTCAACCGCATCGAACTCGATAGCGACAACGCCCGCCTCGGTATTGTCACCACCGGCAAATCCTACCTCGATACCCTGCAGGCACTCAACGACCTCGGCATCGATGAAAGACTGGCTGGACAAATCGGCATTCGCTTGTACAAGGTTGGTATGAGCTGGCCGCTGGAACCGGTTATGACCCATCAGTTCGCGCAAGGACTCGAGGAAATTCTGGTGGTCGAAGAAAAGCGCAGCGTGATCGAAGATCAGCTCACTGGTCAACTATATAACTGGCCGGTCGACAGGCGCCCGCGCGTGGTCGGCGAATACGATGAAGATCGCAACCTGCTGGTCACCAACCTCGGTGAGCTGACCCCGTCGATGATCGCGCGCGTCATCGCCGCCCGCATCTCGAAGTTTTTCGACAGTGAATCAATCCGCCAACGCCTGGCCTTCCTCGAAGCCAAGGAAGCGGCACTTGCCAGGCCGAGAAATCGCGCCGAGCGCAAACCCTGGTTCTGCTCCGGCTGCCCACACAACACTTCGACCGTGGTGCCCGCAGGCAGCGTGGCGTATGGCGGCATCGGTTGCCACTACATGGCGACCTGGATGGATCGCGGCACCGAAACTTTTACCCAGATGGGCGGAGAAGGCGCCACCTGGCTGGGCCAGGCGCCATTTACCGAAACCAAACACGTTTTTCAAAACCTCGGCGATGGCACTTACTTTCATTCGGGGCTGCTTGCGATCCGTGCCGCGGTCGCCGCCGGGGTCAATATCACCTACAAGATCCTGTTCAAC
>JBATHL010000664.1:0-4221 GCA_049666745.1 Gammaproteobacteria bacterium | reverse complement strand
GCCACATAACGCCTCGTATCAGCGGCCCAGATTCGCTGGGTCCGACTGCATGCGTTTGTTAGGAGGCTTTGCTTGGTGGTTGCCATGTGTCTGGTGGCCATTCATCGAACTGTGGGAGATTGTCATTAATTGTATGCCATTGAGCCTTGGATCCTGCGAAAATATGTGATTCTGGCTCTATGCCTGGATCTCCTTCAACGGTCCCTAGGGTTATCGAGGTAATTTTACCTTTGACGGTCCCTGCTAGTGACGCGCCGCATTCACTACAAAAACACCAGCCACCATCAGGTGATGGTTCGTATACCTTTACAAGGTCTTCACCTGAAATCCATTTAAAGTCGTCGGGATTGAAATCAACATAAGTCGCAAATGCAGCGCCATGCTGTCGCCTACACATAGAACAATGGCAGTGACTTGCATCATAAAGTCGCCCGGTAACTTCGTAGCGGACTTTGCCGCACAAACATTCACCTTTTATCGCCATCCTGGTTTCTCCATTTTTCCTCCTAACGCTGCGTTCAGCGGCAAAATGAGCGCGTAGAGGGCATATTGTCCGACTGCAACGCCTTGTTATATGCCCGTACATGCGTATACTTATGCGCACAATACATGCGTATTAGGTGCCTTTTATGTCTCATGTCTTTGATTCATCTGCTGCAAAAAAACCAACCAATCTCACAGTAAACAGTGACCTGTTAACTCGTGCTCGAAAATTGAATATTAATCTGTCTGCTACTTTAGAAAAAGCTCTAGTTGCTGAACTAAAGAATGCTGAAAAAAAAAGGTGGTTGAAAAAGAATAAAAAAGCCATTTCGGCCCTGAATAACTTTTCAGAAAAGAATGGTTTATTTTCTGATATTTATCGTGAATTGTAATGCCACAATTTTCCGTCTACAAAAACCAGGATAAAAGATCCAAGAGCGCGTATCCATATTTTGTGGATGTACAAAATTCATTGCTATCTGATCTAAATACAAGACTTGTTATTCCTTTCGCAAAACCTTCTTCGCTCAATAATACAGAGGTTGAAAGGCTTTGCCCCGTAATCCCTATAAATGGAAGTGACTATGCCCTTCTTTCTCATCAATTAACATCAGTTCCGATTTCAATTCTCTCAAGAGAAGAGGGCTCTATCGAACCTTTCAGATATGAGATTCTTAATGCTATTGATATGCTCATCACGGGCATATAACGCCTCGCATCAGCGACAAACCAAAGGCGTAGCCTTTGGTTTGTCCGTCTGCATGTGCTTGTTATGCGTGTTGGAGTATTTTCTCATAGTAGTGGTCCTTGTATTCTCGGCCATCTTTCACGTCTATTTCAGTTCGGCAAATAGTATATCCCATACCCGAGTACATGGATTTTGCGGTTTCGAATCGGTCATCCGTATCAACCAATACTTTGAAGATTTTAGAAGAGGAACAATAACCTTCTATTTGCTTGATGATTGACTTCCCTAATCCTTTTCCTCGATGTTGGCGGCTGATCCTAACTCGCTTAATTTCTGCTGTATTGGAATCTACTATTCGAAGGCAGCCAAAGCCTAAAAGTTCGCCTTTAGCCTCAGAAACCCAAACCTTACCTCCTTTCTCAATGTAGTGTTCCTGAATAGAATATACATCGGCATTCCAATCAAACTTGCGATTATCGTCTGCAAACTCCGGAAAGAATTCTGTCATGAATTCTTCTTGAAGATTTATGATTTGAGGTTGATCGGTTGGGCTAAATTCTCGAATCATAGAATTAACACATAACGCTTCGCATCAGCGGCAAAGTGCGCGCGTAGCGGACACTTTGTCCGACTGCATGCGTTTGTTATGTGATTTCATGACTTTCTATATTTTTCTAGCATTTCGGCTTCAGTCATATCATGCGTACTATTTGAAAAACTGTAGTAAGAGGGCTTTTTATCTATATACGACTGGCGTTCAAGTACAAACTGATTTTGATCTTCAAATAGACCAGCAGGAATAAAGTGATGCATGTTCTCTTTCAATCGATAAAACAGATGGCTGCCGCAAAGTTTACAAAAGCCGCGCTCCGCCCAATCCGAAGAGCTATATATCGAAATTTTCTCTCCCCCTAAAAAAGATACATCGCTACCACAATGGGCACCAATAAGTGGTCCGCCTCCCCATTTTCTACACATCTCGCAATGACATGCACCGATACTTTTCTCAGTGTTGCTGGCTGTAAATCTAATAGCACCGCAGAGGCATGATCCGTTTCCTTCAAATACTTCGTTCATTTTTTCTTAAGTTCTAGAAATTTAGATTAAACACATAACGCCTCACATCAGCGGTTTGCAAGTCCGGCTGCATGTGCTTGTTATGTTGTGCACCAGTTTTTATAGGGTTTTTGAAGTAAGTTTGAATTGTAATACCTGGGGTCATCCGTTACCTCTTCGGTTAACCAGTTTGGGTGCTCGAATTGATCATTTTCATCTGCCAATTCGATCTCTGCTACAACTAGCCCCTTATTATCACCATGGAATATATCAATTTCCCAAATGTGTTTATCTACAGATATTTCATAGCGTGTTTTTTCAATCAATGGTTTATGGCATAGATCTTCTAACAATTCGAGCGCCTCTGATAAAGGAATGGTATATTCAAATTCTTGCCTAGTGGCACCCTTATTCTCTCCCTTAATAGTCAGGAATGCTTCTTCTCCTTTGACTCGAACCCTCACCACTGTCTTTACGTTTTCAGAGAGAGGTAAATAGCCCTGTTTAATTTCAGTTCCGTTTGGCGGAAGGGGTATTTGGTCGAGATTTACCAAAAACTTTTTTTCTATTTCGCTAGGCATTAGATTTCTCGCGCAACATAACGCCCGCGCTCAGCGGCGGCCTGCGCAGCAGGTCGTCCGTCTGCAGCGCCTTGTTAAGCGACACTTTGCTTTTTCAGAAGGATTGTATTCTTTGCCCCAATGTGGCTGCATTTTTGTCCTGCCTGAGTAGAATACGGTTGTATGCGAGAAAGTTAAACCATTCGTGCTTACCAACCTGCAATTGCGACTCACTCCCATCACTTCCACCAAATTGTAGTGCCTTTACGAGGCGTTATTGAAATCAGTCTAAACGAATTCCATGGCCCAGTCGCCGTCGGCCATTGTGTCATTATCCAGAAGAATGTAGCCCATTCGTTTAAAGCGAAAAAACAGGCTAGATTCCTGGTCGCAGATCTTCACGAACTGCCGGAGTCTGCAAGATCTGTAAATTGTCCGTTTGCAGCTGTCTCAAATGCCTTCAAGTCATTTTGTTTATTTGCCGATATTCAACTGAGTTCGCAGACAAATGAAGCTCTCGAAGACAGCATGATCGACGTATTCAAACACTTGTTATCGATACAGGATTTCTTGCCAAATATTGATCGTCGCATTTCTCGTGCTCTCGAGTACATCGAAAATGACCTGAGTATAAATCACACATTGGATAATCTGGCCAGCATCTCGTCTTTGAGTGTAAGCCAGTTCAAAGTGTTGTTTGCCAGACATACTGGAAAGTCATTAAGTCAGTACCTGCTGATGCTGCGAATGGAAACTGCCCGAGCATTACTGGCAAATACCGATATGCCAATAAACCTGGTTGCTGAAAACACTGGATATTTGAACCAGTCTGCCTTCACCAGGCGGTTTCAAATTTATTACGGGGTATCTCCGAGCGGGTATAAAAGAGGTTAGGTAACAGAAGCGGCTAATCTGCAAAGAAAAAAAGCTTTACTGCATAAATCCTAATTCTTACGCCTGTAAACTAATGTACATGACTACCCGAAATTTCATTTCCTTTTTTGAGGTTACTGGCTCGGCGCTCGCCATCGTTTATGCGCTTTTGATTGCTTCAAACACAGGCAATGAAATACTGGGTCTTTCTTTGCTGTTGATATCTTCGGCTTTGTTCGCTGCATGGGCCTTGATCGACAAGCGATGGGCATTTCTTTCTCTGCAGTTCTTCTATGCGGCATCTGCGCTTATCGGATTAGTTCGATGGAGTACATAAGATAGCCGGCTAGACTTCGATGGTTCATTTCCAGCTGATGAGAAGCTAAACGATAGCCAGATAGTTACGGAATCTTTGGCGATGTCGCCTAACGTCCAGCATCAGCGTTCAAAATGAGCGCGTAGCGAGCATTTTTCCGACTGCATGCGTTTGTTAGGCAGACATGGCTCATTTTGAAAAAGTTTATTTAGTTAATAATCAAGATCTATTCCAGAAATTAAAGC
>JBATHL010000663.1:0-2099 GCA_049666745.1 Gammaproteobacteria bacterium | reverse complement strand
AGTCGTCCGGATAAAACGTTCTCCATCACGCTGAGACGTTCCACCAGCGCGTATTCCTGGAAAATCATGCCCATACGCCTGCGCGCGCGCCGCAACTGGGAGGATCCCAGGTGGGTTAGTTCGAGATCACCGAGGTAAACCTTGCCGGAAGTTGGCTCTACCAGGCGATTTACGCAACGGATCAGCGTGCTCTTGCCGGCGCCCGATGGACCGATCAGGGCCATCACCTGGCCCCTGGGAATTTCGATGTTGATGCTCTTGAGCGCGAGATCTCCCGTTTGATACTGCTTTTCCAGGTTTTCGAGTCGTAGCATTTAACTATTCCGATGAATGATTACTTTGCCGCCGGATAAAATTCCGCGAGCGGGAAAAACCGAGCCACGAAAAAGGTTTCGTGGCTCGGTCCATAACGCTAACAAATACTACTTACAGTCGTAACTGACGCCGTTGGCGGTGTCGATTTTACGGATCACGTCCCAGTCAGACTTATGGTTGATCGCAATAAAACTGCCTTCCTTTTTAAACTCTTTCTGTAAATCAGATCCTTCCCATTCGAAGGTGAAGAAAGCCTGTTTGATCTTGGCTGCTACTTCGGGATGCAGGTTGTGCGCATGACCGTAACCGGTGGTCGGGAAGGTGGCCGATTTATAAATTGATACAATCTGTTCCGACTTAACAACGTCGCGATCAAGCATGCGGTTCATGACCGAGTTTGCCACCGCGGCGACTTCATAATCGTTGTTGGCGATGCCGAGTACAGAATTGTCGTGCTTGCCGGAAAACGTTGTCTTGAAATCCACTTCCTTGACCAGCCCGAATTCCGACTTGAGCAGTGCCGAAGGCGCCTTGTTACCGGAGTTTGAGGTTGGTGAAGTGAATGCCAGCGTGCGCCCCTTGATGTCTGCGGGAGATTTTATATCGCTACCCGCGGGGACGATAATTTCCATCTCGTAGCCGTAGGAACCGTCCGTCGAAGCCATCATCGCAAATGGCACCAGGCCGGCACAGGAAACGGCTACCGGATTACCGCCAGTGTTAACCCCGGCGATATGCAAGCGGCCGGAACGCATCGCTTCGTACTGCGCCGCGTAGGATTGTACCGGGAAGAAAACAACCTTCTTGCCGGTAACTTCCGACATGTGCTTGATGAAGCCGTCCCAGACCTTGGCGTAAATCGCCGGATCTTCGACCGGTGTGTAGGAGAATATGATCGTGTCGGGGTTGACCCATTCGGCCGGGTCGAGCGGCAGGTCGGCGACCAGGTCATGATCACGGTCACAGTATTGCTTGTCGAGCGTGCCGCGGAAGCAGTCTGCGGCCATCACGCTGCCGGAAAAGCACAAAATGAAAAACAGTCCTATCAGTTTGCGGTATGTCGAAATGGAACTAGTCATTATAATTATCCTCACTATGGGTTAATCGGCGGATATTTTATTTGTTAGAAATATTGGAGCTTTTCGCCGAAGCGGACTCATTATCATGATTCGATTGTGCGGATGCAACTCCCCAGGGCTTGTCGCGAGGCGCAATTACTGCGATAAATGCTTCCTGGTACCCGCTTTAACTGCCGGAGAGATCAACCTGTGAACCACCTGCTCAGCATCGAACGACTCAATAATCGCTATTTTGCCATGCGGCATGGCCATAGCCTCGCCAACCAGCAGGGGATTATCGTCAGCCACCCTGAAAATGGACGCGATAACTATGGCTTGAGCGAGCGGGGACGGGAGCAGGTGCGGACAAGCCTGCGGCAAAATAACCAGCTCGATGCGAAAACCGTGGTGGTTACCTCTGATTTCAAGCGCGCCCGGGAATCGGCTGGCATTGCCTTTGAATTGCTTGCTTGCAAGGTTTCTATATGCGACGAACCACGCTTGCGTGAACGTCATTTCGGAGAGCTGGAACTGGCTTCCGACGATAGCTACGATCAAGTCTGGCAACAGGATGAAGTGAATCCTGACAGCCGGGTCAAGGATGTCGAAAGCGTCAACCAGGTAATGGCCCGGGTGACTTCGGTGATAGCTGACTATGAGAATCAGTATTCCGCGGCGACCATATTACTGGTTTCGCACGGTGATGCATTGCAGATCCTGCAAACC
>JBATHL010000662.1:0-4040 GCA_049666745.1 Gammaproteobacteria bacterium | reverse complement strand
GGTTTGCCACTGCTTCGGCGTACTCGACCGAATCCGGCGCATTGAACTCGGCGATGGGGGTACCGATTGGGCCGGCAATCAGGGTGGATTGGTCTTCGAGCGCGATACCTGCACGTAAATTAATGCGCACCAGGGTAAACAGCAAGATCAATCCGAACACCATTGCGATTCCCCAGAAGTAAAATACGACGTCGAAATAATCCATCAAAAACGCGATGACAATAGGACCCGTCATCAGCCCGATACCGGAGACCATGACCAGGCTGCCGCTCGCGGCGACGATTTGATGTGGTTCCAGGCGATCGTTGGCATAGGCCACGCAGATCGAGTACATCGGCATAGCCGCCCCGCCAAGCGCAACGATAACCAGGTAAAAAGTGATGCTGTCCTTGGGCGTGGCGATGGCAAACAGGCAGCAGACTATCGAAATAATGGATAAGGCAGCCATGATGGCTCGCCGTCCGATATGGTCGGAGAGATAGCCGATCGGCCAGAGCGATATCAGGCTGCCGATCAGGAAACAGGCCATGAACCAGGATATTGCGCTTAGATCAACCAGAACCTGGCTGGCATAAATGGCGCCCAGGCCAAAGATAGTGCCGTGCGCCATGCCGGTAAGGCAGTTACCGATAACCGCCAGCGGCGACGCGCGGAAAAGTTCGGCTATCGACATTTTGGATGAAGTATCGAAATTCGGGGCGGGCTTGGCGGTTAGCAAGATCGGTATCAGGCCGAAGGAAATGATTACCGAGGTCAATATGAACAGGTCAATCGCATTCGGTGCTGCGAGAGTAAGTAAAAATTGACCGGCACCCATACCTGCGGTAACGATGACCATGTAAATTGACAATACTTTACCGCGGGTTTCATTGCTGGCGCGGTCATTAAGCCAGCTTTCGGTGACGACATAGAATCCGGCAAAGCTGATACCGGTAATGACCCGCATCGCCATCCATAACCATGGATCGATGTAAACCCCGTGGAACAGGATCGATATCGATGCCAACGAGGCAAGTGCGGAAAATACCCGAATATGCCCTACCCGTTTAACCAGTCTGGGGGCAACAAATGAACCGACGAACACGCCGATAAAATACCCCGACATCATGATGCCGGTAGTGAAGGTTGAAAAGCCCTCGATACCGGCGCGCACACCGAGTAAGGTTCCCTGAAGCCCGTTGGCCAGCATCATGAATCCAATGCCGAGCAAAATAGCCCAGGATGCTGACAGGTCTTTCCACATAGGTTCGAATCCCGGTTAACGATAGCGCTGCTGGCGCATAAAAAACTGCGCGGAGTTTAGTTGAGGCCCAGACGCCCCGCAATGACTAATTGAGCTCGGGGTAACCAGCGTTGACGGCGAAAGATTCGACTTCGACGATGCTTCGATAATCGTCGATGCTTGCCCGCTCGAAATGCTTTAAGTGTAAGCGTTGCCTGATCTCGGGATCGACCTGATCCAGGGCCTGGTTGAGTACCTGTACAATTCTGTCGGTGTTGGTGGCGGCCAGTTTCGAATTGGGCACGACTAGAGGCAGGCCGCAGGTTTTAATACTGTTGCCTATACTGCGCACCCTGGTGGCCAGTTCCGGCCATCGATCTTCGATCAGCTGAAAACTGACGCAGTCGATGGCGGCTACATCGGCACGTTGTTCAGCGACCGCGGTAAGACTTTGCAAGTGTCCTCCGCTGTCGATAACCGTCGCAAAAAAAGGCGACTCAGGATTCAGCGCTGCGATGGCATGGCGCAATACATTCATGCCGCTATTCGAATCACGATTGTTGATGGCGACGATTCGACCAGCGCAATCGGCGAGGCTGCTGATATCGGAATCAGCCGACACGATAAAACGACTGGAATACGAATTGCCCTCCACGCCACTAACATTGAATACGGGTACACAAAATGGCGTTACCGCGTCCTGCAGATGCTTCATTAGAGGATAGCCGCAGGTGTGTCCGAGAAACAGTCCGGGGTCTCGCAATACCGATTCCCCGCTGTCGAAAACCAGGTTTTCATCGAATTGATCGCCACCATCGAATAGCAGACGAAACTGGTCAAACAATGCCTGCCAGGCATGCTGCAATTCATTGTTGAAAGCATACATGCCACAGGCGATAAATTGTTTGCTACGCGGGGTCATCGAGTAACTACGCTACCTTGGAAAGGATTTTATTGCCAGAGCTCATTGCGCATGATGATTTGTTTACAAAAATAAACATAATTGTTTATGAAACACTTCTGTGACATAGATAGACATCAGTCTATCGGTCAAATAATATTGCTGATTCAAGCTACGGAGCCTGAAATGCCCAAACGAAGAGCCCGTCGACGCGGTACCCCTTCCGCACAGTTGCCAAAGCCTAAACTTGAGCAGCAATTCAATCCTTATGCGCCGATCGAGGCTCTGGATGAAGAGTCACTGGATCTGATTCACGATGCTTCGATGCGAATCCTCGAGGATATCGGTCTCGAAATTCTGAACGAGAAAGCGCTGGCGCTGTGGGAACAGGACGGCGCACGCGTGGACTGGGATACGCAGCGGGTATACCTCGATCGCAACAGGTTGATGGAGCGAATCAGCACCGTTCCGGCGGAATTTACGCTGCACGCTCCCAACCCTGAACGTAACCGGCTGATAGGGCGCAATGCGATCAATTTTACGACGGTTGCCAGTGCTCCCAATAGCTCCGATCTCGAAGGGGGACGACGCACCGGCAATTTTGAAGATTACTGTAATTTCCTGCGTTTGACGCAAAGTTTCGACGTCATCGATTTCCTGAGTGGGTACCCGGTTGAGCCGGTCGATAAGCATCCCGAAACGCGTCACCTCGATGCAACCCTGGCCGCGTTCACTTTGACCGACCGGGCATTTTCGCTTTATTGCCTCGGTGGTGGTCGAGTCATGGATGGTATACGGATGACCGCTATAGCGCGCGGTGTCGAGCTGGAAACGCTCAAATCGGAGCCGAGTATCATCACTGTAGTCAATACCAATTCTCCGTTGCGCGTCGACGGGCCAATGCTGGATGGCTTGATGGAAATGGCCGAGTATGGACAGCCTACTATTGTGACCCCGTTTACCCTGTCTGGTGCGATGTGCCCGATTACGATTGCCGGTGCCCTGGCACAGCAAAATGCGGAAGCGCTCGGCGTAATCTCGCTGTCGCAAATCGTCAATCCGGGGGCACCGATGGTTTACGGCGGTTTCACCTCGAATGCCGATATGCGTAGTGGTGCACCTGCCTTCGGCACCCCCGAATATACGCGGGCTGCCTGGGCTAGCGGGCAACTCGCACGGCGCTACGGGTTGCCGTTTCGCTCGTCGAATACCAACGCCTCCAACTGTGTCGATGCACAGGCCGCCTGGGAATCACAGATGTCTCTGTGGGGAGCGGTCATGGGGCATGCCCAGGTGATCAAGCATGCCGCCGGCTGGCTTGAGGGAGGGCTTTGTGCATCGTTCGAAAAATTCATCATCGATATCGATATGCTGCAAATGATGCGTGCAACGCTAACCCCGCTGCAGGTCGATGAGTCGACTCTGGCACTGGACGCGATTCGTGAAGCGGGTCATGGCGGGCATTTTTTTGGTACCGCGCACACCATGGCAAATTACACCACGGCGTTTTATGAACCCCTGGTCTCGGACTGGAGCAATTTTGAAACCTGGAGCGATAATGGTGAGCAAACCGCATTCGAGCGCGCTAATAAAATATACCGTCAGAAACTAAAGGAGTATGAACCGCCAGAGATGAATAGCTCGCGGAGCCAGGCGCTGGAGGAGTATGCGAATCAGCGTCGTCGTGAAGTGGAGCTCGCACGATGAAACTGCAGGAACGGGTATTGCTGTTCCAGGATCGCTTGCAACAGGTGATCACGCATAGTGGTCTGAATCGGTCGGCTTTCGCGGCGTCGATCAAGGTCGATCGCTCAACCCTGTCACAGTTGCTTGCGGTAGATAATATTCGGCTGCCGCGAGCCGATACGGTGGCCTCGATAGCCGAAGTGCACCAGGTCAGCATCGACTGGTTACTCG
>JBATHL010000661.1:0-2518 GCA_049666745.1 Gammaproteobacteria bacterium | reverse complement strand
GGTTGCTGGTCGATGATACAAAGCGTACCGAGCTTGCTGCCATTCAGGTAGCGCAGCGGAACGCCGGCGTAGAAGCGAATATTGGGTGGACCGGTGACCAACGGATTGTCCGCGAAGCGCTCATCCTCGAGCGCATTCTCGATCACGAAAACATCATTACCCAGAATCGCGTGACCACAAAAGGAAATGTCGCGTCCGGTTTCGCAGGCATCGAGACCTGCTTTGGATTTAAACCATTGCCGATTTTCATCGACCATGCTGACCAGCGCAATCGAAACGCCGAAGACTCGCCTGGCCATGCGGGTAAGGCGGTCAAAACGTTCCTCGGGGTCGGTGTCGAGAATATCGATAGAACGCAATGTCTCCAGGCGTTCTTTTTCATTTGCGGGAAAATCAGGGGTTTTCATAGTACCGGCCCATTTGTCAGGTTAACTGCAGATTTTTGCATACCGCGAATAATCGGCAGACAGGCCGATTACTTTAATTAAACGGGATCAGCTTCAGCGCAAGCGTCGCGGGATGTAGCGACAAAATCCCGCCGCGACGAACATCCACATGGCGGCGGTGGCGAAGACCACCGGCAACGCGAAATAACTCAGCAGCAGGGCGTACAGGCCCGGAGTCAACAGCTGCCCCGTGTCACGATAGGTGACAAATACCGCGGTCATTTCCGAGCGCTTCGCGGCGCGCACCGCCCTGAAAAACAACACGTTACCGACACCATCGAGCATGGTCGCACCGAGCGCACAAACCACCAGTAGTACCGATGCGATTGTCGGCACGTCAATGGCCAGGTACACCAGCGTGGTAAGTCCACCGCTAAGGCTGAAACCGAGGAACATCAGCCGCCTGACCCCATACTGGCGTGCCACCCAGCCCCAAAACGGCACCGACAGCGTCCAGGCGGTGCCAATCGACACCAGTGCGGCGCCGGTGAGCTCCCCGAGACCGGACTGCTGTGCATAAATGGGAACGTAGATAATGAACATCGTCCACCAGCAGGAGCGTGCCAGCACCAGGCCATAGGCCAGGCGCAAACGCGGTTGCTGCAGGTAACGCGGCAGGTATTTGATCGGGTTAGCGCTATCCGACTTAGACGCCGGAACGACAGTTCGCTGCAGGCCCAGCCGACGAAAACTGAGGACTGTAGCCAGCATAAAGACTATGCAGCTGATAAACGGCAGCTCGTGCAGAATCTGACTTTCAAAATATACTCCCATAAACGGGCCGACGGTCAGTGCAGATACATTGGCAAATACCCGCAATGGCTCGAAGCTGGTCATCTGTGAACGTGCGATTCGTCCCATGACATAGAGCGACAGGGTCACCTCGGCTGCGGCAATCGCAAATGCGTGACAAAACAGGCCCGCCGAAAAAATCCACAGCTGGGTACTCATCATTAAGGCTGCGGAGACCACCATGGCGGCACATGACAGTAGATAGGACGGGTAAAGACCGATACGCTTTATAAACGCCGGCAAGGTCAATGCTGCCAGGATGCCGCCAATAGCAACTGCGAACAGCAGCGTGCTGGTGTCCTGTGCGTTACCCATCAACGCATAGGCCTGCAACGGAATAACCGTCAGCAACATGCCGCGGGGCAGGTTCTGCAGAAAGAAAAAAGCGGCGAAACTGTGTTGCGGGCTAAGCTTCAACGCATGGCCCGCAAGACCACTAGCGCATACCCAGGCGTACGGCTTGCGCGGGTGCGGGGTAGGCCTTGTCAAGCTCGGCCAGGTCCTCGGCGCTGAGTTCGATATCGAGCGCGGCAAGGTTTTCCTCGATGCGTTGCGGTCGCACCGATTTGGGTATAACCACGGTGTTGGGCTGATGCAGTAACCAGGCCAGCGCTATCTGCGCCGCACTGGCAGAATGCCGTGCGGCTACCTCGGTTAGAGCCGGCGCACGCAGTAGCGAGTTGGCCTGATCGAGTGGCGAATAAGCCATCAGCGGAATCGAGCGTTGCTGACACCAGTCAGCCACTTCCCATTCCACCTCGCGATGGGCCAGGTTGTAATAAACCTGGTTACAACCGAGCTGCGCCTGATCGGGTTGGGGAATATTTTCAAGGTCACCGAGGTTATAATTGCTGACCCCGAAATCAACTATCTTGCCGCTATCCTGAAGTGCATGGAAGGCGTCGAAGGTATGCGCAGGCGGGGTACTCCCCGGCCAGTGCAACAAGTATAAATCGATCCTGTCGCTATTCAAACGGCGCAGGCTGCGTTCACAAGCATCGATAACGCCGTTACGACTGGCATTGTGCGGATACAGCTTGCTGACCAGGAAGACTTCGTCGCGGCGGCCCTGAATGGCCTGGCCGATCATTTCCTCGGCGCCGCCTTCGCCATACATTTCCGCGGTATCGATCAGGCTGACCCCGAGATCGAGCGCGGCTCGAAGCACGTCGACCTCACGCTGGTATCGATCGCTATGCTCACCCATACGCCAGGTGCCGAGACCGAAGGCCGGCATACTGTTACCCGATGGTAGATTTACGTTGCGCATAGGTATCGAT
>JBATHL010000660.1:0-1578 GCA_049666745.1 Gammaproteobacteria bacterium | reverse complement strand
CTCGAGATTGCCGTAATCCATATCCGGTGCCATGGTCGGTAGCACTGCCTTGATGGACCACGAGCCGAGCATCTTCGGATGGTAGTAGTTGGCTTTGACGATCGGATGCAGATCAAACAGGCGATCGATAATCTGCTGCAAGGGCTTTTCCAGGTCCGGGAGCAGGTGAATCAAACCCTCGATCACCCTCTCTTCGTAATTCGTATACGTCAGCACCGGCCCTGAATCTCCAAGACACTCGATCATCCTCTCGGCCAGCGCCCGCATCGGCGGCTCACCCGACAGGTCGAGAAATTCCTCGTGACGCATGTTTTCGCAGGAACCATCGCCTGCCCCATCGTCGATGTGACAGGACCATTGCACAGGAACAACGGCGTACGGCCGGGTTCCCGGCCAAAACGGCACCGCCGGTCCTATCGTTTCGAAATCCAGGTAGTAACGTGGGTATGGCAAAGCCTCAAGCATGCGCCGGGCACCACCGAGAATCTCGGGCTTGCCGCTTTGGGTAACACGGTGAATACGCAACTGTGTCTCGGCCGAAATGCTGCCGGCATCCACGTCGCGAATATCGGTGTAGCCGAGGGACACGTAATTGCCAAGCTTCGCTTTACTGCCGCCGAGGCCGACGATCGGGTACTCCGCATCTGTCGGCCAGCAGTAATTCATGAACTGGCACTCGTAGGGCTTGCCGCACTGGGTGCCGACCTGGACCCTGGGCATGGGGCCCGTGACCGCGTCACGCGCGTTGGCGATCAGTATATCGACGGTTGGCTCTACCGTACGGACCGCGTCCGTAAGGTCGTCCTCAATGAGCAGTCCCTCGTAGTCGCCATTCCCTGCATACACGAACTGGTTGTTGATGTGGGCCAGCGATATGGAAGTAACGGGTATGCCGGCATTACGCATGACCCAGTCCTGTATCGCACAATCGAGCACGTGGTAATCCTTGACCGACGTCGACGCCTTTACCTCGATCGCGTGCCATCCGCCCGCTTCCGGTATCAACACATCGACACGCACCAGCACTCCGTCATACTGAAACGTCGCCTCAAAAACCGGGAAATCCGCGCCGCCATCAATGAGCTCGCGCGTCTCCTGAACCATTTGGCTCATATTGCGGTTGAACGGAATTTCAACAGAATCGAGCGTGCCATAAAGTTGTTGGGAAATGGCGCCAACCTGGTGCCCGGTCGCGAACAACGACTCGACCTGCGCTGAAACCTCGCCCAGCTCTGGGTGGTGCTTCTCCAGGTGCAATTTCCTGGGGCATTGCCAGGCCGAGATAATGCGGGACTTGGAGAGATAAGGTTTTCCGGATGCCATGGCAGGGATATTACAAAGCCGCGCCTGCCGATGTTTCAGGCAGGCACCGGCAAATAACACCGATTCGGGGTAACCCCAATTATTCCGGGTAAGTGTTGAGTTGATACATCGCCAGGAGTACCGGCGGTGGCTGAATCCCGATCCGGCCGATCCACTTGTTAAATATTTTGACGTGCTGCCCACTGCGATAGATCTGGGTTATCGCCCTGTTGGCAACCAGCCGAAAATCCGCATCGTTTCGCCTTACTACAAGAC
>JBATHL010000659.1:0-4518 GCA_049666745.1 Gammaproteobacteria bacterium | reverse complement strand
CTCCTGGCCTCGGAGAATCGCTCCTTCGATGCAGCCGGCTTCGCAGACTATCTTTCGAGTTGGGTCGATCAATACCCGATAATTACGATCGAAGACGGTATGGATGAAAGTGACTGGGAAGGTTGGGCGGTGTTAAGTGCACAACTGGGTGACAAGATCCAGTTGGTGGGTGATGATCTGTTTGTCACCAACACCAGCATCCTGAAGCGTGGAATTGAGCTGGGAATTGCAAACTCGATCCTGATCAAATTCAACCAGATCGGTACCCTCAGCGAAACCCTGGATGCCATCTCGATGGCCCATGCAGCCGGCTACTCGACCGTTATCTCACATCGTTCAGGCGAAACCGAAGACGTGACCATCGCCGACCTTGCGGTTGCTACTGCTGCCGGTCAAATTAAAACCGGCTCGCTTTCGCGCTCTGACCGGGTTGCCAAGTACAACCAGCTGTTGCGTATCGAATCGATGCTGGGCGACAGTGCAATTTATCCGGGAAAGTCTGCTTTTAAAAACCTCTAGGGTTTTACCAATATACCGATGAAAATCCTGATTGCCGTATTGATCCTGATACTAATCGGTTTGCAATATAAGCTCTGGTTCGGTGACGGCAGCCTGTCAGAGGTTGTGCAGCTCACGCACGAACTCGAAATCCAGAAGCAGAAATTAAGCGAGCTCGAACAGCGTAACAAAATTCTCGAAGCACAGGTGCTCGATCTGCAAAACGGTCTCGATGCGTTTGAAGAGAAGGCGCGCAACGATCTTGGCATGATCAAGCAGGGAGAAACCTTCATCCAGCTAATCCCGCCACAGGGTGATAGTGCCGATGAGCAGTAACTCAACCGTCTGGGCGATAATTCCCGCGGCCGGCATCGGCAGTCGCATGCACAGCGACACCGCAAAGCAGTATCTTCGTTTTCAGGGCAAAACGATCATCGAGCATTGCCTCGACCGCCTGCTATCGCATCCCCAGATCGATGGGGCAATCGTGGTGCTACGCGAAGATGACAGGCTCTGGGATGAGCTCGGTTATAACTCAAGTAAACCGGTCTTTATTGCCAATGGAGGACTCGAGCGACACCACTCGGTTTATAGCGGGCTTACCACGCTACAGTACAGGCTGGGTAACGATGCGATCGCTTTGGTTCATGACGCAGTGCGGCCGCTGGTGAGCCATCTGGACCTGACTGCGGTTATCGATACCGCGCGACAGCATACGGCGGGGGCCATTCTGGCATCAAGGGTCACCGATACACTGAAACTGCAGGCCGACAATATGGAAATCGCAAGTACGCTGTCACGAGAACTTTTGTGGCGCGCATTAACACCACAGGTTTTTCATCTGCAAGCTTTACTCAATGCACTGAAACAGGTCATTGATCAAAACCTGGTGATTACCGACGACGCCCAGGCAATGGAATTGATGGGCCATACCCCGGCGCTGGTCGCAGGGAGTACCGATAATTTCAAGATTACAACCCGGGAGGATCTGGCGCTTGCCGAGATGGTATGGTTAAACCAGCGTGATCAACAGGATAATGAATAACACCACGGCTGCCATCGGCACGATAAAACCCATCCAGTCGCTGGTGCTGCCCTTGGGCGAGTTTTTCACCATGCGTTTGGCTGAAGGTAAAATGAAAAAGAACATTGCAACCAGGAAGATCGCAGATGCAATTTTTAACCAGTCCATAAACCCCCCTTTAAAAAAATAAGCCCCTGTAGCAGGGGCTTATCGTCATTCAATCACTGCGCTGATGTTAATCGTCGCTGAAGGCGCCAAGAATATGCAGCAGGCTGGTGAAAATATTCAGGATCGCGATAAACAGCCCCGCAGTCGCAGAGATGTAGTTGGTTTCACCACCATGGATCAGTGCAGATGTCTGGAACAGTATGAAACCGCTCATGATCATAATTACGGCAGCGCTGACTGCCAGTGCCAAAGCAGGGATTCCGAGGAACAGGTTCAGCAGCATTGCACCAATTGCCACCAGCATGCCGACGAAAATAAATCCGCCCATAAAGCTGAAATCCTTGCGTGTGGTCAGGGCGTAACCTGACAGGCCGAGGAAAATCGTACCGGTGCCACCCATTGCAAGCATGACAATGTTCGGATTAACGGCCAGGTAATAGCTGAGCATCGGGCCGAGTCCAAAACCCAACAGGCCGGTTATAGCAAATATTACCGGGACGCCTGCGGCTGAGTTCTGTGTTCTGGGTAGTACAAACCAGAGCAACCCGATACCGACCAGACTGGCTGCGAAGGCGATGCCATGGGATACATTCATCGCAATGCTGAGAAATGCCAGAAGACCACTAAAAATCAGCGTCATCGACAACAGCATATAGGTGTTCTTGATCAGCTTGTTGGTCTGCAGAATCGCCTCTGTAGAGCGGGTTACAGCAGTATTCATTTGCATTACTTTCTCCGTTATCAATAAGTCAGTATGACTGATGCACGACATTTTAAGTTCCATTCCTGACGATAGCAACCCCATGGTTGCAGGGGTTATCAGACTGATCAGGAATTAAAACTTATAGCAGTACATTTGGTCAAACGTCAGAATTTCAAGGCGTTTTGGTGAATTTTGATGATGACTCAAAGCCGTAAATGATTATAATACGCCGGCGTTGCCGGGCTGTATCCATCGTCTGGTAATCATCATATACAGAGAATCTAGGAGAGCTGGCAGAGTGGTCGAATGCGGCGGTCTTGAAAACCGTTGACCCGAAAGGGTCCGGGGGTTCGAATCCCTCGCTCTCCGCCATTACTAATAAAAAACCCATTTAAAATCAATTAGATGGGTTTTTTACTTTCTGCGTAGTCCCCCAATTAGCCCCCAATCCATCTATTAAACTGCCCTAATACAGGGCTATCTGCTGATGCTTTGAGTGCCTGGTAGAAGGCAGTTTCAGCGTGTAGTCGAGATTGAGGTATTCCAGAGGACGCAGGGAAAGATAATTGGATCTAGTCCCGGAAATCTCTCCAAAGCGGACTCCCAAGAATTAGATGTAGGCGGCAATCTTCGGCCAGGAGCGGACACCCAGCGATGAAGAGACATCAGGTTATCAGGTCAAAAACCTTGTAATTCAGTTCTTATGTAAGCAATAGAGCGAGATCGGGCACCTTATCACCTGATGATAATGCATGAGGACGTCGGAAAAATACGACATGCTAAATGGCGGTCCTATCGATTTTGACTACACTCAAGGGTAAATCCATTCTCTGGACACGCCTTTATGAAAAAGATACTCACCGCAAGCCTTATATGCTTGTGCCTGCCCGTAGCGGCACAAGCTGACGCACTAGGCGTCAGAATCGGCGCTAACGCCTGGCAACAGAATTTTTCCGGTCACGCACAAAGTGGCGATTCTGGCGACAAGATCGATATTGATGATGATATGGGCTTTGATGACGACGATGGCTTTCAAGGCTATATCTCCTTTGAGCACTCCGTCCCCATGGTCCCCAACATTCTGGTGCAGCGAACTGTAATTGACGCTGACGCCAACGGGGACCTGAATGGAAAAACTTTCGATGACGTCACGTTCCCGGGCGCAGTAAAGAGCACCATCGACCTGACCCATACCGATGCCACACTCTATTATGAGATATTAGATAACTGGGTCTCGCTGGACATAGGACTTACCGCTAGATACTTTGAAAAAGGTATCAAAATTAAAGATCAAACCGAAAGTGCCACCCTGGATATCGACCTGGTTATCCCTATGGCCTATGCCGCTGTAAAGTTTGACCTGCCGCTAACGGGCCTCTATGTTGGCGCCGATGGCAATGGCATTAAATACGACGATCACCATTTTTTCGACGTTAAGGCTATGATCGGCTGGGAGTCATCGATTGGCCTGGGCATCGAAGCGGGTTACCGTTATTTCGATGTTCAATATGAAGATAACGACGAAGAAGCAGACTTAACTATTGAAGGCCCCTTCGCAGGTTTGTTCTTCCACTTTTAAAGCATCCGAAAAATATGAAGGCACACCTGTTTTTACAGGTATGCCTTTCTTAATTCCTCGAATGACACTTCATTCCCATGCGCTTCAGAGTGAACGCCAAGTCTAGCGCTGGCGGAGCATTTGGACAAATTTGATCTATCCGATTCCGCCTTCAGGTGTAGGGTCGTTTTAGGTCGATTATTGCCGCTGACTCATTCAGTTTGAGGGTCGGTTTTCTCGTAAGGAGACGCTCATAATATCTTGACAGGAGGCAATCTCCGGCCAGGATCGGACGCTCGCGTATAAACCTGATGAGCAATATACAAAGTACGGTATGTGATAGTATTCACGCACCTTGGTTCCAATTGGGCTATCAATGGCAAAGGGCGACCTATCGGGGAAACTTGCCGTCATCTTGCACGCAGATGTCGCTGGTTCAACCCAGTTAGTTCAACGAGATGAGCAACTGGCTCACGAACGTATCCAGGATGCCTTTCGGCGCTTCAGTGTCACAATCGAAAAATACCACGGCCGCGTTCAAGAGTTGCGAGGTGATGCGCTATTGGC
>JBATHL010000658.1:0-1788 GCA_049666745.1 Gammaproteobacteria bacterium | reverse complement strand
GGCTTGCCTAACAGCACATCAGTCAACACGCCAGTCTGTGCATTGATGCTCCATTCAACATTTATTGCCTCATCTTTTATTGCATTGAATTCACTCATTATAGGTTTCCTCTTACTACTTAGTTTTTGTTCCTCACATAGAAGGCAAAATAAAATATCATGTTCCCTAACAGCAGCATTATAAAGTTTTTGACCTGATAACATATTATCGTTTAATTGCCAGGGCCGTTTGTCGCCGCCAATGGCTGCCTTTTAAGTGTCTGCTTACGAGAAATCAAACTCTGAAATCTTCATGTATGAGGGATGGAGTTCGGCCCAAACCCGACTCCCACGAGCCATATCCCAAATGCTAAAACAGGAATTGTGTCCCAGAACTATCGCTGCCCAAAATATGGTGGAATTGAATTTCTACCAGTATTAAGCTCGACGACTGAACTAGTCCACCCGTAACCCGATAATGCAAAAACAACATTCATGGCCGGAAGGGCACTGGAACTGGCCCATTAAGCTCACCCATAAACATGGATTGCGATGCGGTGACATGATCTGGGTCGGTGGCCAGGTGAACCTGACGTCGGAAGGCGTGGTGCTGAACACGCATGATCTGGCGACTCAGACCGCCGCTGTTGTGCAGAATATAGCTTCAGTTCTCAACGAGTTCGGCGCAGGGTTTACAGACCTGGTTTATCTAAATGCGTTCTACGTCAATGATGGATCCGTTGACGAGAATGAATTCTTAAACATGATTGCAAACAGTTTGCCAGCGGGCACTCGTACAGCGATAACACCAATCCCCGTAGCCTATCTTGCCTATGATGGAATGGTAGTTGAGATCGAAGCTTACGCTATGCGTGGTACAAACGGTGAAACCATGGAACGAAGTTACGCTCCAGAAACCGCGTCGGGCACTCGTCCCGACAAATTCTGCACCGCGCTGCGATGCGGTAAAATGATTTTCACATCCGCACAATCCGCACTTAATAGCAGTGGGAACTTACAAGGCAAAGGCAGTATTGTTAAGCAAAGCAGAATTCTCTCCTCAAATTTGAAACGCGCTTTGAATCATTTTGGCGCAGACTTTGATGACGTTGTAAAAACGAATCGCTGGTACTGCGGTGGAGAAGGTATTGAGGACTTTGAGCCCGCGGCGTTAGAATTCGCCGCAAATTTCACTGAACCAGGGCCTGCTGCTACGGGCATCCCCATACCTTTACATGCCAACCCGGATGAACTGGTTCGTATTGCAGTAATTGCTATGATCGGCGAAAACGGTGAGCGGTTACCCCGCCGACATGTCTGGCCGGATTCGCTGTGGGATTGGCATGTACACTTGCCCTATAAGCACGGACTAAAATGCGACAATATGATTTTTTTGGGTGGTCAGGTTTCGCTGAATAAAAAAGGACAAGCCGTCTATCCTGAAGATCTCACTGCGCAAACTCATCAAGCTCTGGCGCATATCAAAACAATTCTTAATGAACTGGGTGCTGACTATCGGGATGTCTGTAAAATTATGACAGTTTACAAAGGGGCCTGTGGTGCCGAAGCGTTGAACAACAATTTACCGATCAGGTCCTCCTACTTTGATGATCCTGGTCCCGCAACCACCGGCGTTCCCCTTCCGGTTCTCGCTTATGAAGGCATGTGTATTGAAATTGATATCTACGCAATGGCAGAACCAGATTGATTAAATTTATGCCGTTATCTGATGATTATGAGCGTCCGCTCCTGGCCGATTCGAGAAGCCCAAGCAGGGATTACGAGCGTCTCCTTTGGAGAAAGCTGACCC
>JBATHL010000657.1:0-9560 GCA_049666745.1 Gammaproteobacteria bacterium | reverse complement strand
CGGATAGGTACGATAAATCGTCATCGCATCGCTGTACTCCACCATGCCCTCGGTGACATTGGCATGCAGGTCGAGACTGATCACGATCGGTACCCCGGGTCCGACCTGCTCCCGAACCCGTCGCAGTAATTCCCCTTCACCATCCTCGTAATGCTCAGCCACCATCGCTCCGTGCAAGTCCAGGTAAACAGCGTCCGGTGACTGACCTGCGCGCAGACCGGCGCAGATCTTATCGGCAACGCGTTCAAACGCATCACGCGTGACATAGCTGCTCGGCTCGGCCGAACACCAGCACAGTGGATAAAGTTCATGCCCCGCCTGCCGGGCGCTGTCGATAAATCCGGATAAGGGGATATTGAGCCCAGCCATTGTAGCGAACAGGGCGTCACCCGATGTTAAACCGGGCCAGCTGTCAGCGCGCTCGAAAGCCTCGAATGGCGCCAGGTGTGGCGCAAAGGTATTGGTCTCGTGCTGAAACCCGCCAACGGCGATCAACTTGCGCTCAGGCATGACTATTCTTCTCCCAGGGAGCGTAAAAAACTTACCAGGTCAACAATCTCCGCATCACTCAGCTGCAGCGGCCGCAAAATCTTCTCACCATCGGTGTGCAGGCGCTCCTCGTCAAGATTCGAATAGTGAAGCACCACGTCACGCAGGGTCGGCAGGCTGCCGTTATGCATGTAGGGTGCAGTCGCCGCCACGGCGCGCAGTCCGGGGATCTTGAATTCTCCCCAGTTACGATGGGTCAGGCGTACATGCGAACTGCTTACCGCGTTTTTCCCCGGATCACCATCGTTATACTTCCCGAGCAGATTATAGGGGTTAGTCCTGACCTGCTGGACGCCACCGTAGCGACCGGCGTCGACACCGTCGGCGGTGAAGTACGAGATGCCGACATCGCCGAACTCACCGTTGCTGAAGCGGGGACCAAGGTGGCACAGGTTACAACGTCCCGCGCCGATAAATAGCTTCAAACCGCGCTGAGCGCTTTCAGGATAGCGACTCATCGCAGCCTGGTCACCGGCAAGTAACGCGTCACGAAAATCGTCGAATTCGGTACGCTGGCTCACCAGGGATTCCTGGTAAGCGGCAAGTGCCTTGCCGACATTGACCAGTACCTTTTCACTGTTCTCGCTGCCGACTTCGGCGGCAAACGCCTGCAGGTAAAATTGTCGATAACGCTGGCGGCTCAATAACAGTTCCCGGACGTGGTCGGGATGATTGGCCATTTCATCGGCAGCCAGAATCGGGCGAATGCTTTGCGCCCACAAGGAATCGTTTTCGCCACCCCAGCCGAACCAGCGATTGGCTTTCAGGTTCAACAGGCTCGGCGTATTGCGATCCAGCCGCACCCTGCCCTGAGCAGTTTTCAGGCCATCGGTGAAAGCCTTGCCGGGGTCATGACAACTGGCGCAACTGAACTTCGAGTCAATGCCGAGTTCATGGTCGAAAAACAGCGCTTCACCAAGCCGGATCGCCTGCTCGTTTTCGGAAACCCGGTTACTGCTGTCGCCCGCGAACTGCATGGGCCAGGGGCCGTGCTGTGCGATCTGTTCACGCTCGACAGCGTTAAACTCAACTGCACCAGCCCTACCGAACAAGAGCGCAGCAGCGGTGAAAAATAATAACTGTATAGCAACGCGAAACATTCAGATCTCAAAATCGAGTTGGGTTTGCCGTGCAACCCCGTCATAGCTCAGGTTCACGGTAACCCGCCATTGACCCGGCATATGGAACAACATTCCGCTGGCTTCGACCAGGCCGTTATCCAGCCAGTTGATACTCGCTTTATAGTTCATGCCATGACCGTGTACGGGCATTGACGCATCGAGCTTGAAATCTTCGATTGCCAACGTCGTCGCATCACGACAGAGCAGGAATTGCATCGAGAAATGTTGCGCTACTGTGAGCGGGGGTGACTTGATCCGGTAATGCAACATCAAATCATCGCCTGGCGCTACGCGTTCACCGTTTGCAAAACCGCAGGCCAGCAGCGGCAGGCTGACCAGCTGCAGGCTGGCAACGAATGCACAGCGTATCATTTGCCCACGCGCGCCAGCAGGGCCTCGGCATTGCGAAAAGCGATGTTTTCGGCAAGCGATGCCGGCAATGTGCCGAGCCAGGTACGAGACCAGTCTGCATGCTCGACCACGTAATACCACCGTTCCGGCGTATAGGTGTCGGTGCCAAGCAGGAAACGTCGTGGAAAACGCTCGAACAACGCCTGCCAGTCTGCATCGACCATGCCGTTGAACGAATGCTCGGAACGAAAGGCGAGATCGGACCAGAGATTGGGATACTTTTCCAGCATTGGTGCAATTTCTGCGGGAGACTCGAAACCCGAATGCGCCCAAATCACGAGGGCATCCGGATTGCTGGCAAAGATACGCTTGATCGCATCCGCATCGGCATGGGCGTGTAAAAATATCCGGTATTGCCTTGCCAGGGCTATCACCTGTTGCAGAACAGGCAAATCAACATCCTCACCAAAGGCATGAAACTCGCCGATGCCGGCATAGTAGTTTCGGGCAAGCCGTTCGGAAAGCATCGAAACCACGCTTTCGTCATACATCCAGCTCGAGATTTCGCCGCGTTTACGATACGGACGTAACACCGGTACGATCAGCTCCGGTGCAATCTTGTACAGTTTCTGCGTGCCCTCGTCACTCGAACTGGAAACGAAAGCATACTTCAGACCTGCACTGCGCAGCACCCTGACGGCTGCGGATGGAGGTGTACGCTGCCAGGCATCATGACTGTAATGGATGTGCGCATCGACCAGGGGCAACCCGGCGGCGCCTGCCAATGCGCTGAATCCGGCAAACACCATGCCTGCCAACAAGCTCAAATCAATTTTCCTGCACATGTGGCTTAGCCTCTTTCGTTTTACTGTTGCCGATCAGGTACAGCGAAGCGACCAGCAACAGCGCGCTAACCCACATCAGCGGACTCGGGCGCTCGGCAAACATCATCATTCCCCACAGCACGCCACTTATTACCATGAAATAATTCGCGTGCGAAGTAAAAATCGGCCCCTTGAGCCGAATCAGTTCAAAGTAAATATAAATGTCGACCAACGAAATTGCAGCCATAAAAAGAATAGCGCTATGGCCCTGGTTCCAGGATTGCACATCCTGCCATTGCCAGTTGAATAGCGAAAACACAATCAGTATCAGGCCCGCAACAATCGCTTCGCCGCAGGCGACCTGGTATGAATCGGAACCCGTGGGCCAGCAACGCGCGGCATAATTGTGGTGGATCGAGTAACTCACCGGCACGAGCAAAGCTATCAGCAACCAGTGCCAGGCTACCGCTGCACTGATGTGCGCATCGGGCAGTAGTATCGCGAATATCGCGAAAGCACCGAGCGCGATTCCAGCCACCCTGGACAGGTTAATGACATCGGTTTTCATTACCCACGCAAACAGCAATGTCGCTAACGGCGATATGCTGACGATCAGCGTCAACAAGCCGGCCGGCATGTGCGCTATAACCAGCAGTTCTGCGATCATCGGCAGCAGGTACCCGGATAGCGCGCAAACAAGATAAAAAATGATATGCCGGGGTTTAAACTCTGGTTTGCGACCACGCAGCAACGCAATCGCGCTCATGCCAATGGCCACACCAACGGTTGTCAGGGTCAGGATTCCCACATAGGAAATGCCCGACAATACCGCAACTTTTAACAGTGAAAAATAAAGTCCCCAGCTACTACCAAGAAAAATCAGCAGCAACAGTGGGCGCAGTCCTGACGTTGATTGCATGCAAACCGTAACCTGGTTAACCAGCCGGCAAGCCTAGCGCAGGTTTGCTTTGTTTGATAGCCATCACAATTGATTAAGCCGACAATCAATCTTCAGCTTAACTTCAGATAGTTTTTCTAGGCTAGCTATTATTAGGGTAATACTGCCCTCGGCAAGGTGTAGCCGGTTGACAGCCGGCGTATACTCCACAGCAACGACAGGCCAATTATGAAACTATTACTGGTAGAAGATTCGGAACGACTGCAACGTTCGCTATCAACAGGTCTCAAGAAACACGGCTTCACCGTGGACCAGGCTTTCGACGGCGAACAAGCGCTATCCTATACAGCAATTAACCAGTATGACGCCATCATCCTCGATTTGATGTTGCCCAAGATCGATGGCCTGACGGTGCTGTCTAAAATTCGTCGCGAAGGCAAAGACTGTCACGTGTTAATCCTCTCCGCCAATGACCAGACCGAGGATCGTGTGCGCGGTCTCGACCTGGGCGCGGACGATTACCTGGTAAAGCCGTTCGCGTTCAACGAACTGGTTTCACGCCTGGGCGCACTCAATCGACGTCGCTCCGGGGTCAAGAACCCGATGATCGAAATCGAAGGGGTAAAGATCGATTCGGTAGCACGACAGGTTGTTTTCCACGACCAGCCGGTCGCGCTGACACCGCATGAATACCAGGTACTGGAGTTCCTGGCACGACGCAGGGGCAGGGTGTTTTCGCATGATCAACTGATCGACCAGCTTTACGATGCCGGCAGCTACGTGACCCGTAATGCGGTTGAAGCCCACATCAGTTCGCTACGCAAACGTTTGCACTCGGCAGGCGCCCCTAAGCTGGTCAAAACACGTCGCGGTTTTGGTTACCTGGTCGAATAAGCATTCATGTACTCGATTCGCAACAAGCTGAATTTTACCATCATCGCCAGCATGATCGGGGTGCTGTCAATAACGGCGGGATTTCTTTATGTACGCGTTGCCGGCCATGTAGAAAAGGTCTTCGATGACGCACTGTACGACAAGGCCCAGGCCCTGATTTCACTGACCGAACTCGACGAGGAAGGGCTCGAGTTCGACTTTGCCGAGGATGGCGTCATGCTCGAGTTCCAGGAGCATCAGGTACTTCAGTATTACCAGTTATGGGAGAACGGGGTCGACCTGCTGATCAAATCACCATCGCTCGGCGAAAGCGATCTGCCACGGCTTGGAACCGAGCCCGGCGGTCACCAGTTTGCCGACATTAAATTACCAGACGGTCGAGCCGGGCGCCTGATCGAAATCAACTTCATGCCCCGGGTCGAAATAGAAGATGACGAGGAAGATGAGGACTACGGGGCCGTCATCCCGCCAGCGGAAGCGGTTACGATGGTGTTTTCACGAGAACGCGAAACCCTCGACGCCACGCTGTTTGCGATCGGCAGCACCATCTTCGGCGTTATCGTCACCGTATTGTTGATATCGGGGCTATTGATCTGGCGCCTGATTGGTAACGGTTTGTCACCCCTGTCTTATCTCGCAAAACAGGTCAGCACCATCGATGAATCGAACCTCGATGCCCGCTTGAATCATGAAGGCGATCAAAGTATGGAAATTGCACCGATAGAGAATCAGCTAAACCATCTGCTGGAGCGATTGCAGTCGGCGTTCGAACGGGAGAAAAGATTTTCGGCCAACGCCGCACACGAATTGCGCACGCCGCTATCCGAACTCAAGACTCTCGCCGAGGTTGCCCTGATGGTGCCAGATGATCGGCAACAGGTGGTTTCTTTTTTCAACGATATCGGGGAAATCTCGGGGCAGATGGAAAAAATGGTTGCCACGCTGCTTGAACTGTCTCGCTCCGAGGCGGGCCTGTTGCGTACCGATCCGGAGAATATCGACCTGGCTCAATACTGCGATGAAATCTGGCAACATGCGATCAATGGCGAGGGCGTCAACAAATCCCTGCTCAAACACATCCCCGAAGGTCTTGTCATCTATACCGATCGCGAAAAGCTCGGCATGATTCTGAGCAACCTGTTCGTCAACGCGGTCAGCTATAGCCCGGAAAATGCCCAGATCGAAATCTCCGCTGAAATCCGCAATGACAACGTCGTGCTTGAAGTCAAAAACGCTTCGATTGATTTAAAACCCGAAGACATATTGCATATGAAAGACCGCTTCTGGCGCAAACAGAAAATCCAGGGAGAAAGCGGTCATTCAGGCCTCGGCCTTACCCTGGTCGAAGCACTGGCCGGGGTGATGAAACTTGACGTTAGCCTGCGCCTCGATAAGCAGCAGACTTTCATGGTGACCATCTCGGGTTTGAGTCCGTCGGTTCACTAGCAAGCGCCCCGATTAAAGGAGTGATTCAAAACTCGTACTCGAGCTCGAAGGAAAGAAAGTTACTGGTTTCACCATCATAATCTCCATAAGCCTTGCCAGCCTCAAACTGGGCGGCGATCAGTATCAGTTCCAGACCCTCAAATGCATCGATGGTAACCACCAGATCGATCTCATTACCGAGGTCGTTGTTCAACCCGGTCGGGTCGACCTCAATGGTGACGTCGGCAATTTCATCACTGCTTTCATCCTGCTCGTAGTCATAATACATCAACGCGATTTCGACGCCGTCGTATGCCTCCCATTCGACTCCGACAGTCTGCACCACCAGGTTTGAAATCTCGGGTTGATACAGCTGGCCAAAGACCTCGGAATCGCCCTGCAAGGAATTTTGCCGAAAAGACTCATCCCGACCGTCATCGAGATTACTATCACCCTCGCCCCGTGCCCTGCCGACGATGAATGACCAGCTTGCCAACCGGGATGGCGTCCAGCTCAGCAAATAACTTTCGGCCTCGGCGCTAACGCGAGCTTTACCTTTTTCCTCCACCTCGGCTTTACCTCCTTCGGGGTCACCGAATTCGTAAAATGTTTCGTGACCGCTGACCCTCGCATAATGCAGTTCGATTTCGATCTCGCCAACATTTTCGAAGTCGAATTCTCCCAGATAACTGACCCCGCTCCAGCTGAGATCGCCATCGGCTTCGTCACGCTCATCAAAGGCCTGGAAATCTCCGACATCGTGCGAGTCGGAGTTATCGTCCTGATCCAGGTAGTAGAGATTCAGTGACTGATTGTCAGCAAATTCCCAGCTCAGGCTGGCTATGAAGCGTCTGACATCGTTAATTTCCGGGTCGACAAAATCATCATCGGTAGATTCTTTCCACTGCTCCTCGGCGACTGCAATCAGAGTTTCAAAATTGCCATAAGCCGAATCCAGACTAATCGCGTCCAGTTCCTCATCCCACCAGATCCACCATTCGCTGGCACTGACGAATTCCCGGCGGCCAAGAATAAACTCGGACGCAATTTCCTCACCAAAATAGATGCCTACCCCCATCTGTTTACGCTCGAGACCGCTGGCCTCGTCTTCGACATCAACCGGCTTAACCGTTTCGGTTTCGTCGACCAGCCCGGCAACGAGAAAAAAGTAAAGGTTATCGTTGACCGTATACTCGAGCGCAAGCTCGAGTTCATAGTCCTGTACGGTCAGCTTATCGACCCGCGAGTCATCGCCGAGGCTTAGATTATCGATTTCACTATTTTCGAGGCTAATCGTAAATGAATAATCAAGAGCGGAACTTTCATCGGCCGTGGCTGGTGAGAGACCAGTCAAGTTGCCGATAAGAATGATGACTAACAGGTTTCGCATGAATTGATCCTCAGCTTTTCTTCAGGTTAGCGGACTAACATCGTCCCTGAAGATTGAGACTCGTGTGGGCAAGTTCCAGCTTCGATCTGGATTATTATCCAGCTTTATCAGAATTATAGTTGAGGGGATCTACAAAACCTGACAAAAGCATAGCAAACGAAAATCACATTTTGCAAACTGAACTCGCGGTATCTTCAAAGTGAACCTGGCTTCACCGCGACTACGGGCAGCATTGTCTTTTGCTGAGCAAAACAGACCTTAATCGTCGATTCCGACCTTGATGATTTCACCCTCGAGGCTAATGATAGCTTCAAACTTCTTGCCGTCGTGTTTGAAGTCGACTTCATAAATCTTCTCGCCCTTATACTTCTCTTTTTCGATTTCGGTAATTTTGGCGCCGGGATAAGCTTCTTCGATGATTGCCCTGACATCTGCTTTACCAATCGCAGCAGCCGATCCGATAGTCAAAACCAGGCAGAGCAGTACCCAGTAAATTTTATTCATGCTGTGAACCTCAAATCGATTTTCCTGTTAGATCAAATAGTACCCCATTCACGCCAAAGCTTCATATCTGCGGCTATCCCGGGTAATGCAAGATAAAGCGATTGCGCAGCAGCAGACGCGAGCGCAAACTGTGCGCATGGCGATAGGATCTGCAACCACCTATACAATCGATAGCAGGCACGGCTACGCCATGCTACTGATGGTACTAGGTTCAATCGCCATCAGTTTTGTCGGTCTGGTACAACGTAACATCGAAGTAGCCAACCCATGGCAGATCAATGTTTATCGTTCGCTCGGTACACTGCTCGCGGCCGCCATGATAATCGCAGTGCAGAATCGCGGGCAGGTCTTCAAAACCGTGCTCGGGGTTGGTCGGTTCGGCATCCTGGCCGGGGTTTTGCTGTCTTTTGCAGGCATGGGAATCATCCAGGCACTGACGCATACCACGGTAGCCAACGCGCTTTTTATTCTGGGCGCGATCCCTTTTTTCGCCGCCTTGTTTGCGCGCATATTTCTCGGCGAGCGCTTGCGACGCAGCACATTGATCACCATGATCGTCGCTGGCTGCGGGCTCGGTCTCATGGTGGCAAAAGGGGTCAGTGTCGGTTCGGGTTTCGGCAATGCCATGGCCTTGCTGACTGCAGTCAGCTTCGCGTTATACGCGGTCGTGGTACGTTATAAACGTCAAACCGAAATGATTCCGGTGCTGTTAATCTCTTCGGCAATTATCATTTTTATCGCCTTATTGATCACCGGTGATGACCTCGTCGTTCCGTTCAAGGATATTTTGCTGGCGCTGTTCTGGGGTGGTTGTCTTTCGGGTTTTGTCAACTGGATGTTCATTTACGCTTCGCGTCACCTGGCCGCGGCCGAAGTGACACTGATCATGTTGATCGAATTTGCGCTCGGACCAATCTGGGTGTGGCTGTTTATCGGCGAGGTGCCGACGCGGTGGACGATACTCGGGGGCTGTCTGATCATTAGCGCAGTCGCGGTACGCGCGATTCTCGAACTGATCAACAAACCCCGGCCCGAACAAACCCCGAGTCAACCGGTTTAGGCGTTCAGTTTAGCCATCATCGGATCGCAAAAAGCGATCACTACGCCCTGCTCAAAATAGTACAGGTTGATATTGTCGGGATTTAGTAACCCAGTTCGGGTCGCACCACGTTCAGCAATGTTTCACCCGCGACATAACGTTGCAGGTTATTGAAGAATAACTCGAGCGTTATCGGCACGTAACTGTCGCCATCGTCGGCGGATACATGCGGTGTCACCACAAAATTCGGCGCTGCCCACAGGGGTGAATCATGCGGCAGGGGTTCTGCATCAAAAACATCGATGACGGCTCCCGACAGGTGACCACTTGCCAACAGGTTCGCCAACGCATCGTAATCGAAGGTAGATCCGCGGCCGACATTGATAATTCCGGCACCCGCCTTCAGGGTTTGTAGTCTCTGTCGATTAAACAAACCCACCGTCTCCGGGGTTGACGGTAAGGACACAAAAATATAGTCCATGCGTGGCAGCACCGCGTCGAGTTGATCCATTGCCACCATTTCATGTACATGCGGGTGCGGCTTGCCGTGCCGGCTGACACCGAT
>JBATHL010000656.1:0-1984 GCA_049666745.1 Gammaproteobacteria bacterium | reverse complement strand
GTCTATTACCTGGAGACTTTTGTCGACCCAGGCCGGTTTCGGGGCACCTGCTACCGGGCGGCGAACTGGATTTACCTGGGGCTGACGACGGGACGTGGCAAGGACGCGCAGAGCAAAAAGCCGAACCGTCCGCGCAAGGAGATTCTGGGCTATCCGTTGACGCCGCATTTTCGCCCGTTGCTGTGTGAGTCGGCATGAAACGGCCAAAGTCCGAGCGAGTGGAGCTGAGTATGGAGGCGCTGGAGGCGATCCTGGAGCAGGCGCGTTCTACAGCGCTTTGCGAAGGGCAAATCGAGCAACTTAAAGGGGTACTCAATACCCTTGGGCGTCTGACCCAGGAACTGGAGAAGAAGCGTACCTCCATCTATCGTCTGCGCAACCTCCTGTTTGGTCCCCAGACCGAGAAGACAGAAGATGTTCTGAAGCAGAAAAAGCAAAAACACAACGACACGTCGAAGGCGGATGTCAGTGGGAAAGGCCAGAAGAAAAAACCCAAGGGACATGGGCGCAACGGCGCGAATGCTTACACGGGAGCACAGCGGATCGCGGTATCCCACGCATCGCTGAAGCCCGGTGATCCTTGCCCGGAAACGGGTTGTACGGGCAAAGCCTACCGGCTCTCCGATCCGGGCCTCATCGTGCGCATCCAAGGCCTGCCGCCGCTGCCGGCGACGGTGTATGAACTTGAGAAACTGCGCTGCAATCTCTGTGGTTCGGTATTCACCGCCGAAGCTCCGGAAGGCATCGGGGAGCAGAAATACGACGAGACGGCGGTGGGCATGATCGGTTGCCTGAAGTACGGGGCAGGCTTTCCCTTTAGCCGGTTGGAGAAGCTTGAGAAAAACCTCGGGATCCCGCTGCCGGCGGCGACCCAGTGGGATCTTGTCAAAGAAGCCTCCGAACGGTTCGAGCCGGTCTTCAATGCGATCATCGACGAGGCGGCTCAGGGTGAGGTGCTGCACAACGACGATACGCCGATGAAGATTCTGGAGCTCATGGCCGAAAACCAGACGCCGGCGCACATAGAAAACCCATCGAAGCGAACGGGACTGTTCACCAGCGGAATTATCTCGAAGTGCAGGGGGCATCTGATTGCGCTGTTTTTTACCGGACGCCATCACGCCGGCGAGAACCTCCAAGCAGTGCTGGATAAAAGATCCAAGGAACTCTCGGCTCCGATCCAAATGTGTGATGCGCTATCGCGCAACCTTCCCGGGGAGTTCAAAACGATCCTCGCCAACTGTCTCAGCCACGGTCGACGTCGCTTTGTCGATGTGGTGGAGAATTTCCCAGAGGAAGTGCGCTACGTGTTAGAGATCTTGGCCAAGGTCTATAAAAATGATGCCGTGGCTCGGCGGGAGCGCCTGTCGCCCCAGGATCGTTTGATATTTCATCAACAACACAGTGAGCCCCTGATGCAGCAACTGCATGAGTGGTTCGAACGCCAGTTCGAAGAGAAGAAGATCGAGCCGAACTCGAGCCTGGGCGAGGCGATCTCCTATATGCTCAAGCACTGGAAGGAACTCACGCTGTTCCTCCACAAGCCAGGCGCACCATTGGACAACAACATCTGCGAAAGGGCGCTGAAGAAGGCGATCCTGCACCGGAAAAACGCGCTCTTCTACAAGACCCAAAATGGTGCCCGGGTCGGGGATATCTTTATGACCCTGATCCACACCGCAGAACTGGCAAGGGCCAATGCCTTCGACTATCTCTGCCAGTTGCAACGACACGCCGCGCAACTTAAGGAGGACCCGGGACAATGGATGCCCTGGAACTACCAGGAGGCTTTGAAGTGCATCGCCACCGAGGTGAACGGCCGGACCCCAGAGCGATCACCGCCCGAGTGAGTCAAAGTCGCCGTGATCTGTTCCGGTTCCTGTTGGTAGGACTGTGATGTTTGGCGCCGCAACGGCACGCTGTACCACAGCGGCCCCCATAAATCGCCAATTCTGCCCCCCCCCCCTACGGTCCTGACACGCCC
>JBATHL010000655.1:0-7270 GCA_049666745.1 Gammaproteobacteria bacterium | reverse complement strand
TGCCGTCACTTCCCAGGCCAGGATGATGCTGCAATAAAAAAATTTGGCCATATGTGGAACGATCGTTCAATTAACCGCAAAGGAGTAAATCATGAGTGTTTCTTACGTAGAAAGAGATCAGGCAGATGCCGAAACTATAGCCTTCTATGACAAATCGGAAGATCGCTTCCAGGCGTTACTAAACATCTTCAAGGTATTCGGGCATCAACCTGAATACGGTACGGTGTTCACTGACATGATCATGGCCGTTCTCAAAGATGGCGTGCTCGACTGGAAAACGAAAGAATTGCTGATCCTGAAGGCGACCCAGCGCAATCAATGTCAATATTGCGTGGTGCAGCATGAACGCGTGTCGGACATGCTGGGTATTTCCCAGGACAAGATTGCCGATATCGACGGCGACAGGTATAAAACCAGTGAGCATTTCAGCGAAGGCGAAAAAGCCCTGTTGGATTTGACCGTACAAATCGGTGAAGACGCCAATCGCGTATCCGCAGAACTCTGGGAACGCTTACACGCCAACTGGAGTGAGCCCGAAATTGTCGATGCCGTGTTTGTCATCACGATCTATATCGCTGTCTCCAAGTTTGGTGACGCGCTCGGAGTTGAGCTCGAACCGATGTTCGACGGGGTAAAGCCGGTGCTGAAGGTTAATCACTAATTCGATTCAGCCGATGCTCGAACTTCAGCTTCGAGCATCGGCAGGGATTTGGAATGCGGATCGAAGTCTGTTTGCGAACAGCTTACCCTGCGGCTAGTAATACTTTCGCAGTATGGTCAGGCCATCACCAATCGGCACCAGTGACAGATCGAAGCGACCGGGTGCGCGCTGGTGTAACCAGCTATTGAGTTCGCGCAAAGCGTCGGTGTCTTCGCTGGTATCTTCAGGGTCGATTACCGCACCGCTCCACAGCACATTATCGAGCGCAATCAGGCCGCCGGGACGCACCAGCACCATGCAGGCATCGACATAGGCCCGGTAGCCGTGTTTATCGGCATCAATATAAGCAAAATCGTAAGCGCCTTCAAAACCTTCGTCGATCAACCCGTCCAGGGTCTGTTGTGCCGGTGCGAGCTGTAAATCAATCCGATCCGCGACATCTGCCTGTTGCCAGTGTTGCCGGGCGACACCGGTGAACTCTTCGCTTACATCACAACAGGTCATCTTCAACCGGGGCATGCCGAGGCTCAGCCGCAGGCTGGTATATCCGGTGAAAGTACCTATCTCGAGACCGTTTCTGGCATCGAGCATCTTGAACAGTAATAGTAGTAACTGTACCTGCTCGGGCGAGCTGATCATGTTGGCATCGGGCATGGCCAGCGTCTGTTCGCGCAGCAGTCGACAGGCTTCAGGTTCAAGTAACGATACGTCTAGCAGATATTCCTGTAAGGCTTCATCGAGACCAATTGACGATGTAGACATGACGCTTTTCCTCAGTTGTTTGCGCTTACTAAAGCCCCTGTATTCCATGGGGTTGAGATTTACTTTTGTGGCCCATACCTAGGCTCGATATAGATTTCATTCTGACTTAACCTGGGGGACAACACAATGTCGCTACATTTAATCAGCTTCAAAACCTGCCCGTTCGTACAGCGCGCTGTAATAACCTTGAAACACAAGAACATCGATTTCGAAATCACTTATATAGACCTCGCCGATCCACCTGGCTGGTTCCTCGAATTATCACCGCTGGGAAAGGTTCCGGTACTCAAGGTCGATGATGAAGTCCTGTTCGAATCGGCGGTCATCAACGAGTACCTCGATGAAATTACCGGGGGTGACCTGCAACCCCGTGATCCGTTGGCGCGCGCAAAAAATCGCGCCTGGATCGAATTCGCTTCGAACATGCTCGGTAATCTATACATGATGAAAATGAGCACGGACGAGGAGAGATATAACAAGTATCGCGATGTGCTTATCAGTCAGCTCGAGCGTGTTGAAAAACGTCTCGGCGACGGGCCGTGGTTTAACGGTGAAGAATTTTCGCTTGCAGATACCGCTTTCGCACCGCTGTTTCGACAGAATTCGGTAGCTAACAATCAGTTGTCGGTGATCGACCCTGTGACCATGCCGCGTGTTAATGCCTGGGCGCAGCGCTTGCTCGCTTTGCCCGAAGTTCGCGATTCGGTGGTTGACGAATTTGAAGACCTTTACCTTGCGGCCATGCAAAAGAATGATTCCTACAGCCTGCATCGGCTGGCGGCATAGGATCAAATTAACCTGTATCATTCCGACCCGGGCGGGAACAAGCGATGAAAACCAGACGATGAAGGAGAAAACTCATGGCTAGCTGGCTTGACGGCAAGGTCGTCGATAATCGACGTCTGAACAAGTACCTGACTTCGCTAATCATCGATGTTCCGCTTGCCGGCTACGAGGCGGGGCAATTCGTACGCATCGGGTTGGCTGATGGTGACGAGGTTGTTGCACGCCCCTACTCGCTGGTCAATACTCCCGAGGAGTCCTGTCTCGAAGTCTATTTTAACATTGTTGAAGAAGGCCCCCTGTCACCGCGACTGTTCGAACTCAAAGCCGGGGACGATGTGCTGATTGCCGATAATCCATCCGGGTTTTTGACGGTCAGCGAAATTCCGCAATGCAATCATTTATGGATGATTGCAACCGGTACCGGTATCGGTCCGTTCCTGGCGATCCTCAAAAGCGAAGCCGCTTGGCAAAAATTTGACCAAATTGTCCTGTGTTACTCGGTGAGCTACGCCGAAGAACTCGCCTACCAGGACGTTATCGAGCGGGTCGCGCTGGCGCACGCGGACCAATTTTGTTACGTACCGGTTATTACCCGTGAAACTTTTATTGGCGGCCTGGGGAAACGCCTCCCGGCATTAATGCAGGATAACAGTCTCGAACAACATACCGGCATCGCCATTAACGCCGAAAACTCGCACGTGATGATGTGCGGCAGTTCCAATATGATTACCGATGTCAGTGCGGAACTGGTTACGCGCGGAATGAAAAAACACCGCCGCCGCGATCCGGGTCATTTCACCAGCGAAAAATACCATTAGCCTGCATATTGCATGAAGGCTAGGATTTGTCCTGCAATACATCGATCAGGGACAGCGTCATGCGTGCGGTGGCACCCCATAACATTTCGCCATCGTATAAATCGTAGTAAACGACTGGCCACGGACGGTTCGAATCGGGGTGCTGGCGTTCCTCGGTGCGGTAATTGGAAGCTTGTGCGAGCCAGTTCAATGGCATCGTAAAGGCGCGTGCGACTTCGATTTCATCAAGTTGCAGCCGGTAAGGCCAGTCCATAACCGCGACATAGGGTCGGACCTGAAATTCGCTGATGGTGTGGTGGTGATTGATGTGACCGAGAATTTCGACGTCCGCAGCTGCTATTCCCACTTCCTCCTCGGCTTCGCGTAATGCCGTCGCCAGCAGGCTAGAGTCTTCGTCATCCCGTTTACCGCCGGCGAAAGCGACCTGACCACTATGCCGATCGCCTTCGAAACTGGTACGCCGGATATAGAGAATATGCCAGGCATCCTCGATCCGCAGAAACGGCACCAGCACCGCGGCCTCGCGCGCGTCGTCACTTAACATTTCGGGGGGTACATCGTAGGTAGTGTCGCCCTGTGCATGCAGCCGGGCGCGAATTTCATCGACACTGAGATCGTCCAGATCAGGCACGCTTCGAGGTCTCTCTCCTGCGGGATGCCGCCTGGTTCAGAATCTGCTGTCGTTGTTCGTTGCTGGCGCCGCCCCAGGCACAGATTTCCTCGATGTTGCGAAAGCAACCGACACAGACGTCGTCATCGTCGAGCGTGCACTTGCGCACACAGGGCGATTTCACAGGGGCTATCGATTCAATAGTCATGTGCCACTTTCGAATTCCGGGTTATTTCTGAAGTATAGAATCGATTCGTCAATCTGGTTCAGCAATCGCTGCTTGTCCTTGCCGAGCACACCCTTTAACACCATGTGGTTGGATACATGATCACTGCGAAAAATCGTGTTCTCGAGCCGGGTTGCCTCAATCAGGGTCCGTATTTCCCGGCACAATTCAACCGTATCGAGTTCATCAAAACGATTATCGAAACCCGCTTCAAATTTCTCACGACCCTTGTAAAAGGTCAGCACCAGTGTCGCCAGGTAGTCCGGCCGGGTATCATTGGCCAGCCGTGCCGAGGCGAGTGCATGCTGTCGGCTCAGGCGCTTACCACCGATACCGTTCAGTATCATGACCGAGGTTTTGATGCCGGCGGCGCTTGCCCGTATCAGCGCATCCGCGGTAGTCGCGTAGTTTTCGCCCTTGTCGACGTGTTGCAACACCTGGTCATCACCGCTTTCAGCACCGACATAAATAATCTTCAATCCCAATGACGCCAGTTCCTGCAGGTCTTCATCCGACTTATTCTTCAAATTAGACGGCAGGCAATATGACGACACCCGGCTAACCGATGGCAGTGAGATTTTGATTTCGCCGAGTATCGTACGCAGTCGCCGCATCGACAATACGAGCGCGTCGCCGTCTGCGAGAAAAACACGTCTCGGTTCGAGTCCCTGTTCGGCGCAGGCGCGAATCTCGGTAAGCACTTCGGCTTCTGCTCGAGGCCTGAATTTCTTTTGCGCATCGGTATACATTTCGCAATAGGTACAGCGATTCCAGCTGCAGCCATTGGTGACCTGGAAAATCAACGACCGCGCCTCGCTGGGAGGGCGAAACAGCGGCTCGACATAGTGCACGGGTAATTGTTGAAACATGATAATGAAAGACTAGTTTATTCTGCCACCCCGACACAAGTAGTAGCCGCTTGCATCCACATAAAAAAGCTGTATTTTGTTCGCATGCCAACCCGCATTATCGATACTGATCTGTACCCGCTTGAGCAGTTATCATCCGTAGCTGCACAGTCCTGGCTCAACGGGGTAAAAGCAAGCCTGCAGCAGGACGGTTGCTGCACCCTGGCGAATTTCGTAACCCGGGAAGCACTCGACATCATGGCGCAACAGGCTAACTCAATCGCCCACCTCGCCTACCCCGGTCCGACCGAAGTCAGCCCGTATTTTTTCAACTATCAGCTAGGTGAGGATCAGGACCTGCCCGCCACGCATCCGATAAGACACAAGGGTAAACGCAATCTGGCACAGGTCGCAGCCGACCTGATTCCAGCCGATTTTTTACTGAGCCAGCTCTATCATAGCGATCTAATGCTCGATTTCCTGTCCGCCATAACCGAAGAGCCCATTTATCGCAACCAGGACCCTTACCAGTCACTTAATATTTCGGTCATGAACCGGGGCGGCTGCCAGCAATGGCATTTCGACAGTGGCGACATGGTAATCACATTGTTACTGCAGGAACCCGAGGGCGGCGGAATTTTTGAATACGCACCCGCGATTCGCGCAGAGTCGGACGAGAATTTCGATGCGGTACAGAGAGTACTCGACGGTTGTAGCGAGCAGGTAATTCAGAACCGTTTACAGGCTGGCACCCTGTCGTTGTTTAGAGGCCACTATTCTCTGCACCGTGTAACAGCGGTTGAAGGCGAACGCCGGCGTTTGCAGGCCATCCTGGGTTATTCGACCAAACCAGACCTGTTGGGCAGCAAGGAATCAAGCATCCTGCACTATGGTCCGCGGGTCGCTGAAATCGAGAACAGCAACCCGCTTTATCCAGCATAGGTCGTGATCTGACAAAAACAGGTGGCTTGCAGGTAATTTCTCATTTGTCAGACAAATCAAAAAAGCATAGCATTGCAACCCGTTTACCACGACAGCTAAGGCTGCATAAATCGACTGGAATTCTGGATTGGCTGACAAAATCATAAGTATCTCGCGCCGCACGCGCAAGACCCCGTTTACGCCACGCGTAGAAGCCGCCGGTGTCAAGGGCTACACTGTTTACAACCACATGCTGTTGCCCACTTTTTTCGAATCCAATGAAGCAGATTACTGGAGTCTGTGCGAGGACGTACAGGTCTGGGACGTGTCCTGCGAGCGCCAGATAGAAGTCTAGGGTCCTGACAGTGAACGCCTGATCCAGCTAATGACGCCACGCGACATCTCGAAGGCCGTTATCGGCCAGGGATTGTACGCCCCGCTGTGTGATGAAAACGGTGCCCTGGTCAATGATCCGGTGTTAATCAAGTTTGCGCATGACGACTGGTGGATTTCCATAGCCGATAGCGATGTACGCCTGTGGGCACGGGGCCTGGCGCAAGGTTTCGGTCTCGACGTAACAGTTCGTGAAGCCTCGATCTGGCCGTTGGCGGTACAGGGACCGAAAGCGCAAGAACTGGTAACGCGCGTGTTTGGCAGCGAAGTCCCGGGCATCCGTTTCTTCAGGTCGAAAATGCTCGAATTTCGAGGCAAGGCAATGATGGTGATGCGCTCAGGATACAGCAAACAGGGTGGCTTCGAGATTTACCTGAACGATGCCGACCTCGCCGAACCCTTGTGGGATGAACTCTTCGCGCAGGGCCGGGATTTGAATGTTCGGGCCGGTGGTCCCAACCTGATCGAACGCGTCGAAAGCGGCCTGCTGTCTTACGGCAATGACATGAACTTCAATCACAATCCGTTTGAATGCGGCCTGGATGCCTTTATCGATCTCGACGCGGACATCGAGTCGATAAGCCTGCCGGCCCTGCGCGCAGTCAAAGGCAATCACGTGCATCAACTGGTCGGGATTGTATTCGAACAAGCCGTCGAATTTGACGATTTTAAAGTCGAGGCAAATGGTGAAGTTGTTGGCGACGTGCGCTCGCAGGTATGGTCCCCACGCTATCGGAAATTTCTCACCATGGTCATGATGAAGCGCGAATTCCTGCACCAAAACACGAGCGTCACGATAGACAATAATATTGGTAAAATAGTCGATCTTCCTTTCGATTTTGACGCGATAGCGTAACCCCAGGAGACAAGCATGAGTCGATCCTCGTATCTCAAACCCGACACGGTAGCATTGCATGCCGGTTATGTCCCGGAGAGTGATCATGGATCGCGCGCGGTGCCGATTTATCAGACCACCTCCTATGTATTCGAAAGCGTCAGCGAGGGTTCATCGCTGTTCAACGTCGAACAGGGGGGGCATATCTATAGTCGCATCACCAACCCGACAGTGGCGGTGCTTGAGCAGCGTATCGCAGCGCTCGAAGGTGGCAGCGGCGCTATCTGTACCGCTTCCGGCATGAGCGCGCTGTTTACTATTTTCATTACGCTGTGCTCCGCCGGCGACCACATCATTTCAGCGACGCAGATCTATGGTTCGACCGCGACCCTGCTCAAGCATACGATCAA
>JBATHL010000654.1:0-7853 GCA_049666745.1 Gammaproteobacteria bacterium | reverse complement strand
GTCTGGGACCAGGCCGAACAGGTGACCAAGGATGGCTTGCGTGAATTAATCGACGCGGTCAACGCAAGCCGGGAAAAGACCGTCGATATTCTCGACCTGCCGGCGCCGTTTGCCGGTTTGCACGAGGACCACCGCCGGGTGATGGAAGCCGACCTGGCGCGCAACTTCGCCGCAGAATACGACACTGGCAAAGCCGAATTGAGCGCTGTGTTGTGCGCAATGATCGAACGTGGACAACAGGTTAGCGATAGCGAGTACGACGAAGCACTGGCCAAAATGCAGGACTACGACCTGCTGCTCGAGGAAATCTTCGACGAATATGACGCCATTCTGACACCCGCCACCCCGGGCCCGGCACCGGCAGGGCTGGACGCCACCGGCAACCCGGTGATGAATACGATCTGGACCTTCTGCGGCACGCCTGCAATCAATGTTCCACTCTTGCAAAGCCCCGAGGGGTTGCCCATCGGTGTCCAGGTGGTGGGTGCGAAAGGCGACGATGCGCGCCTGTTTCGCAGCACGCGCTGGCTGCTCGATATACTGAACGATTAATTTTCCCTATACTAATGCGACTAACCGACAGAGAACGCCATGGATAACATCATTACCGGAGCTATTGCAGTCAGCATATTTCTGGCTTTCGTCCTCGGCCTGGCCGCATCGATCTCGGAGCTGCCTTTCGCCATTATCGTGATCGCCGTTTGCCTGATGATCCTGACCGATTTCTTCCAGTCCGCAAAAGAAAGCTGGCAGGAAGAGCGCCAGAAAAAATCTGACCCAGCTCAACAATAATACCCGTGATTCCCAGCTATCCGCGATGATGGTGTCGCTCCCGCTCAGGAAACAAGATTTCTTGCATCAAATAATTCATCCCCACTTTTATTGTCATCCCGGGGCCTAACTGTCATCCCGGAGTATAATTGTCATCCCCGCGAAAGCGGGGATCTCGGTACTGACCGGTTTCAAACGTAACCTATGTGCCCGGCTCTACAGGTGATGTTTACGAGATTCCCGCTTGCGCGGGAATGACATAAATAGAGTCGCAGCGGTTCGACGCATCGAAATGACTGAATATACGCCGTAAAGCCAGTCTGCACGCCTAATCGGTAACCGATTTACCGGTCTGATCGACCTGCATTTCTTCCATGTCCATGTAGCGGTTGCCGATACGATGGTGCGGTCGTCCACTGCTCGCGGCACCGAGTGCAATCACTATTTCGTCCGCCCCCGGAGCATCGGGGATATGAAACTCATGGGTCAGGTAATGCGAACGAAACCCCGCATCGTCCTTGTGCATCATCGGAATGGTAATCGCGGTACCGGCGCCAGCGCGCTTGTTGGTGAAACTAAGAAAAGCCTGACCATCAACTGCCACCCGGTACTGATTACCGAAGCGCAGGGTATGGATCATGCCCGAGCCATGCTCGACTTCACCGTTGAGGCCAACCACCGCAGCCTTACCGTATGCCTCGACCTTATCCGCTCCACCAATAGTAGCGAGCAGGTCGGGCACCATGATTTCGCCGAGCGGCGGCGCCAGTTCGAGGATGGTGCTGCGTAAATCCTCGACGAATCCCCGCCCCGCCCAGGGATTTTTAATCACCGCTGCGACCGCGACCATGACCCAGGGACGATCGGCAGCCTTACCACCTTCAATATAGGTTTCGTCGATATAGCGTACGATTTTTCTGATTTCAAGACTCATAGTTACCCTGTAATTATCAGACCAGATGTTTCAATAGTTGTTGCGCGTACCAATAGGCGAATTTACCAACACTCGGTTCCAGCGTGGCGAACCTGCCCTGCCGCGCAAACTTCGAATTCAACCCGACCTGCTGCTGCCGCAGAAATGGCAGGTCTTCGTCGAGAGCGGCGTCGATGCGTTCGTAATAATGCCTGGCGCGTTCGTCAAAATCAGCAAGCGCAACCGAATCGGCAGGAAAACTAATGGTCTGCTTGACCCAGCAACGATCCGCTGACAACGGAAACGCCTGGTACATCCACATCGAATCCTGCGATAAGGCAAAAGTCGTGTTCGGATAGATCCAGGTATAACGCGTGCCTCTGGCCGCGCGTCCCTGTAATCCTTTTACCGGCGGCAAGGCATACTGCTGGGTATCTTCCAGCAGTGCCGCAGCACCTTCAGTGGCGCCGAACTGGGTGGTGAACTGGCCGCCGACTGCATCAACCGCATCCGGTTCCGGGTAAAGCCAGCTAATTGAATCGGGATGCACCATGGGCAAGTGGTAGTACTCGTTAAACACCTCGATGAAGGTTTTCCAGTTGCACTGGACTTCGAATTCACGCACCCGGGTGACTTTCCATTGCTCCAGTTCCCAGGGTTCATGGTAGGCAGCAAAATCCGCCAGCCATACATCGATTGCCGGTGGTTCTTCTTCAAAACTGGCGAAAGCAAACCCGTCGCGGACAACCAGCGGAAATTCCACCAGGCCGAATTCATCCGGATTAAAGTCGATCGCGTTTTCCATACGCGAATAGACCTTGAGCCTGCCATCGAGGTCGTAAGTCCACCAGTGAAACGGGCATTTTATTTTTCTACAGTTGCCGTCACCGGTTAGAATCTGGCTGCCGCGGTGACGGCATGAATTGGCAAACGCCTTTAACTCAGCCGACTTGTTACGCACCACGATAAGCGGCACCCCGCCAATTTCCAGCGCCGAGTAATCACCCGCTGCAGGCCATCGGTCCGCGCGGCCGAGCACTAGCCAACCATGCTGGAAAACAGCGCGCTGTTCCAGGGCCAGCAACCCGGCATCGGCATAACAGGCGGGAGGAATACCGAGGGAGCGGTTTTCATCAGGTAACACCGCGTTCAGCTGCTGCTGCAAGGTATCCAGCGAAACCAGGTCAGGTTGTACTTGCATCAGGGTCGTTCCGGCAAACTCGATGCCGCGAGTATCCTGATAAATTCTGCCTGGCGCAAATCAAATTTGCATCTGCCCAGCTGGCAGCAAAATACTATTCTCGCTATGATGCTTCAACGCAAATAAACAGGCTGCTGGGGAATGGTAGGTGCAATTGGAGCGACTACATTCTGGTTTTATGTTGTCAAAAAAGTTTCATAACAAGCGCATGCAGTTGGATCCGGCAAAGCCGGGCCGCTGATGCGAAGCGTTAGAGAACACTATGAGTTGTCTGGTACTTGATGCAATGGGCGTGATATTTAAAGCAGCTGATGATGTTGCTGAATTACTTATTCCATTCATTGCTGAGAAGTCTGGATTCACGGATGAAGAAGTCGTTCAATCAGCTTATTTAGAAGCAAGCCTTGGAAAAATCAGCCCAGATGAGTTTTGGGGAAAGGTCGGAGTGCGATCAGCACTAGAAGATGAATTTCTTTCCAGGCACAGATTAAATCCTGGTGTGACTGAGCTCTTGACTGAAGCAAAACGTAACAACATTTCAGTATGGTGTTTATCGAATGACGTAAGTCGTTGGTCTGAAAAGATACGCAGCAATCTAGGTGTCGAGGAATTCTTACAAGGCTCAGTCATCAGCGGTGACGTAGGCATTAGAAAGCCCGACAAAGCAATTTACGAAACCTTGATTCAATCAAGTGGCTACAAGATCGAAAATATTTTATTCGTTGATGATCGAGAAAAGAACGTAAATGCAGCTCGGGACCTGGGAATTGAAACGGTCATGTTTAAACCTGAAACTGGATTTACTGATGCAAAAAACTGGATATCGAGACATGCTCTCTAACCGGCGCATACAGTCGTACAAAGTGCCCACTACGCGTTCACTTTGCCGCTGATGCGAGGCGTAATGTACTACGCATTTACAACAACAAAATTACTTTGGGGCACCAGGAATAATGACAACTCAAAACTCGGATAAACTTTTCACAGGATCAATTCCCGAAATTTACGAAAAATACCTCGTACCTTTGATCTTTGAGCATTATGCGCGAGATCTGGCAAATCGAGTAAATGAGAACCCAGTATCAAGTGTGCTGGAGATTGCAGCGGGCACCGGTGTTGTGTCCCGAGCAGCGGCCGATGTATTAGGGGTAGATGTCTCGATCGTTGCTACAGATTTAAATCAGGACATGCTCGATTATGGCGCTTCGGTGCGTGCCGATAATAATATCGAGTGGAGGGAGGCTGACGCCATGGCACTTCCTTTCGAGGACGAATCGTTCGATGCAGTTTTATGCCAGTTCGGTGTAATGTTTTTTCCCGACCGGATAAAGGCTTATTCAGAAACATTACGCGTATTGAAGCCGGGAGGCCGGTTCATATTTAATGTGTGGGACCAAATCGAAGAAAACGAATTTGCCGATACAGTAACTGCATCGCTAAGTAGTGTGTTCCCTGAAGATCCACCCCTGTTTCTGCCCAGGACACCACACGGATACTCGAATATCGAAGCCATTGCATCAGATCTCGAGAAGAGTGGTTTTACTTCTACTCCCAACTTCGAAACCGTTAGCGCCAGAAGCATTGCGCCAGAACCCTCGATTCCGGCAATTGCATATTGCCAGGGGACACCTCTTCGTAACGAAATTGAAGTTCGAGACGCTACTTTACTGGAGCACGCGACAGGAATCGCGACTGCAGCGCTGGCCGAACGTTTCGGCACAGGCACTATCGATGGCAAAATCCAGGGTCACGTGGTAACAATAGCGGCCTGATTACCTATGGAGAGACGCAATATAACAAACACATGCTGACGCCAGGCCACTGACGCGGAGCGTTAGCGAGAATAACCGGTAGATATTATGAAAACACTTTTAATCATTAAGGTCTTCGTATTTTGAGTGTTGGTATCGCGTGTCGTGTTAACTTAAGCAAATATCGCTAGCAAGCAGGTGCTGGCGTACTGCAGATGTAAGCCTTAGCAGGCTATGTGAGAAGACTATTTTGAAGATAAGACACTCTACTGAATCTGATCGGACAGCAATTGATAATATCCATACGAGTGCATTCGGACAGCAGCAAGGCCCGGAAATTGTGGAACTCGTCAATGACCTGCTGGACGATGAGACGGCAAAGCCTTTACTTTCGCTGGTGGCGGAAACAGACGGAAAGCTGGTAGGTCATATCCTTTTCACAGTGGCTCGACTCCAGCCCGAAGATCAAGAGCTTTCAATTCGGATTCTCGCGCCACTGGCAGTTTTAGATGACTTTCAAGGCAAAGGCATCGGCGGTGTATTGATTGAAGAAGGCCTGAAAGAGTTGGCAGAGTCAGGAGTAGACCTGGTTTTTGTACTCGGTCATCCTGGTTACTATCCGAAGTTCGGGTTTCAAAGCGCAGGTCTACCAGGGTTTCAGGCTCCTTATCCAATTCCTTCGCAGCACGCAGATGCCTGGATGGTTCAGGAGTTGAATACAGGTGTAATCGGTAGTATTGAAGGGAGAGTTCAGTGCTCAAAAATCTTAAACCAGCCTCAGCATTGGCGCGAGTAAAGCCCGCTAACAAGCGGTTGCGATCGAACAAAGTGCCCGCCAGGCGCGCGCATTGCCGCTCAACTCAACACGAGGTGCAACCGACATGTATCGACGCTTGAGAATTCTCTCCATCTTTTCTTTTATAGCTATCATTGCCTACCCGATCATCGGTATTAGCGACGACGAAGTATGGGCAGGTTTGAAACAGGGTGGCTACATTATCTTGATGCGCCATGCCACGGCCGAAAAAATTGGTGACCCGCTCACCTTGAAAGTCAATGATTGCAGTGTGCAGCGAAATTTGTCGCCGCAAGGTCAAAAGGAAGCAACGCTCATTGGTCAGGTATTTCGCGCTCGCTCCGTTTCCATTGCAGAAGTATTGTCGAGTCATTACTGCCGTACCCGGCAAACTGCAGAGCTGGCTTTTGGTCGAGTAACGGCCTGGCAGCCACTGAATTTGCTCTATGCGCTCCCCGAACAGGATAGAGAGGCCAGGACAGAAATTGTCGCTAAACGTATTAGTACTTTTTCAGGGGAGGATAACCTGGTCATGATTACTCACTTGCCTAATATCGATGCGCTAACATTAGAGCTTGTGGAACCCGGTGGGTTTTTAGTGTTGAAGCCTGATCATCAAGGCAGTTTCGACATAGTCGGGTATGTTACACCTGATGACATCGAAGAAGAGTGAGACATGTACGTCTAACCAGCACATGAGGCGGACCTGCTTACCCCGGGACGCTTATTCAAAATGTTCATAGCAATACGTCGCAGTCAGCCAAAATGCCCTCCTGGCGTGCATGTTTCCACCGAACCGAACCTTTAAATCCCTGGTTAGTAGTCACCCGAACTGTGCCGCCGACCGGAATCAAAGCCACAATTAAATTGCGTCAGGGTTTTTCTTGAACCAGCCCATCCAGATACCGCTCAGAAACCAGCTATAGGCCCAGGTGCCGAAGAAGACCAGCACAAATACGATCGCGATATCGGTCGAACTGCCATCGAGTGCAAAGGCCGGCACATATCCAAAAATGAACGGCGCCAGGTAGAGAAATTTAGCAAACTTGAAGGCCACCCACGCGGTCGCCCACATATTGGCCTTGGCGATGGTGGCGCCGGCAAAGGCGGCGATGCACACCGGTGGCGTAATATTCGAATCCTGCGACAGCCAGTAAACGATCATGTGCGCCGCAAGCACGTTGACGCCGAGGTGGGTTAGCGCCGGTACCGCGACCACGGCGGTAATCAGGTAAGCGGCGGTCACGGGTACACCCATGCCCAGAATCAACGAGGCCAGCGCGATCAGCAATATGGTCAGGTAGAGTTTGCCATCGGCCAGTTCGATGACGATATCCGCGAAGGTCAGCACCAGCCCGCTATAGGTCAACACCCCGATAATGATGCCGATGACACCGACTGTCGCGCCAATTTTAAGGCTCGCCTCGGCGCCCGCTCGCGACGCGCTGACGAAACCCCTGAGGTCGACCCGGGTCTCTTTGCGGAACCAGCTGACCACGATGCAGGTAACGATTCCGAGAATCGCCGAATATCCGGGCGAGTAACCCATCAGCATCAGGATGGTGATCACTACCAGCGGTAGCACGTAGTACCATGACTTCCTGAAAATCTGCGACGCGCTCTGCTCGCTCTTCTCGCCAACGATGTTGTTTTTCTTGGCGTGGTAATGAACCATCATAAAAACACTGAAGAAGTACATCAGCGCCGGGAAAATCGCCACCAGCATGATTTGTGAATATGGCAAACCGGTCAACTCCGCCATGATGAAACCGCCTGCGCCCATAATCGGCGGCATAAACATCCCACCGAGCGAAGCGGCCGGTTCAATGCCGCCGGCGACGTGACTTTTGAAACCCGCTTTTTTCATCATCGGGATGGTAAAGGCGCCGGTCGACACCGTGTTGGCGATGGCACTGCCCGAAATAGAACCGAACAGGCCGCTGGCGATGACCGCTACCTTACCGGGTCCGCCGATCTTATGGCCGACCGCGGCCAGTGGAAAATCGATGAAAAACCGCTGCGCCCCGCTTTTCTCGAGAAACGCGCCAAAAATCACGAACAGGATAATGTAGGTCGCGAGCACATTGGCCATGATGCCGAACACGCCGTCACTCTTGTAAAAAATGCTGGTGCACAAATCGGGAAAGGTATCACCGGCATGCGAAATCAGCTCGGGTGCGTATTCACCGAAGATGCCGTACAGGATCATGATCGTACCCATCACGACAAAGACGTTGCCGACCACCCGGCGCGCCACTTCTATGCCGACGAGAACACCGACCATGGCCATCCATTTATCAAGATCGGTCTCGGCCCCGGCGCGATAGTTGATCACTTCGAAATTTACCATCCAGTAACCCAGGGTTACGATCGAAACCACGATCAGAAAATAGTCCCATACGCGACCGATCGAACCTTTGG
>JBATHL010000653.1:0-6877 GCA_049666745.1 Gammaproteobacteria bacterium | reverse complement strand
TATCAGCCTGGTAGCGCTATTCGTACATTTCACGGAGAAATTCTTCCGCCCGGTTCACGAGTGTAATGCCCCAAACCGGAAGACTTTAGGCAGTACCCCGGAGTAACCCTGTCAACGAACCACGAGTACCGAGCAGTTGGCGTGCCGTACCACCTTGGCGGCGGTCGAGCCGAGGAAATAATCCTGCAAACCGGGGCGATGCGAGGCAATGATTATCAGGTCGGCATCCTTTTCTTTGGCCACGTCGAGAATGGTGTTGTAGGAATGGCCGGTGCGGACTTCCACCTCCATTTTCATACCGGCAGCGGTGGCGATGGCTTTTAACTCGCTCTGCGCAGACCCTATGGATTGTTCCAGTAAGCCGGCAGGCAGTTCGACCGCTGCCCAGTTAGGGATGTCTTCGACAACATTCAGCAGAATGATTTTCGCACCCGCGGCGGCGTGTTTTGTGGCGAGATCGATATTAGTCTTGCCTTCAACCACGTGCGCCATATCGATGGGTACCAGGATAGTCTTGTACATGTTGTTTCTCCCTAGGTTAGACGGTTAGTGTAACCAGTCGTTAAAAGAACCATATTAACCTTGATGCTTGCAGCCGGTCTATACCTTGACCCATGTCAAGCAACGCTAATTGTCGTTGATGTTGATTTTTACCGGTAAACCCGCCGCCAGCTTACCGTCGGCTGCAAATCGAATACGCAATGTGACTGCCGGGTGATTATTGTCGCCAATCGTAACCTGCTCGCTCGCGCCGATAACTGTACCCTGGTAGGTTTTCTGCTGGACAGTGACACTCGCCGGTTTACCCATGATCGACTCTTTCCAGAGCTCCAGGGGTAGCAGCGATTGTACCGTCATCGACGAATTATCGACCACCGTAAGCAGGGTCTGGTTGTTCACCTTGGTATTGATGTATTGCCCGGCGAAGGTTGCGATACTGAGCACGACACCATTAATAGGGGATTTAATGTCAGTCTGCGACAGGCGGAACAGGGCTCGTGCCAGCCGCGCCTTCGCTCCCGCCAGGTTGGCCTGGGCAATCGCGTAGTTTTGTTCGGCGAGTTGCAATTCAACCAGCGCAAGTGAGTCACGATCGAATAGTTCCTGCGCTTTCTCCATTTCGACCAGCATCCTGTCTACTGCTGGCGCCAGCGAATCTACCTGCGCCGCGGCGATGTCGGCGTTGGCTTTGAGGCCGGTCGGTACCAGGCTTAGGAGTACCTCGCCCACAGCTACCTGCTGTCCCACCGCGACATTAATCACTTCAACCCTGCCGCTGATACTGCTGTTTAGCGTCAACCGCTGGGCGAATTCGGTTTGCCCGTTGAGATCGATGGCCGGCAATCGCGTCGATCCAAGGCAAAGTAAAACGGCTAACAGAAAACGCATGTTGATCCCCATTTATTGAGATGTAGCGAACTGGCTTAAGAAATCGGCGCCGACCAGCGCGGTCAAGCGTTGATAGGCTAATTCGAATGCATAAAGCGCCTGCAGGCGTTCGCTACTGCTGCGCGAATACAGAACCATCGAATCACCGAGGTCGGATTTGAATTCGAGTTCGTATTCTGCGCGACTGCGATCCAGGTATTTGTCGCGGTAGTCCTGTTCGATAGACCTGCCTTGAATCTCCAGCTTCAGCTGTTGAATCTTCTGCCATAGCTCCAATACCTCGAGTCGCAGATGCGATTGCACTTGCTGCTGGTTGGCCAGCGCCTCCCGGTGCCTGGCCTTCGCCAGGTCGAGTCTGGCCGGAGATGAACCGGAGTAAAGCGGGACTTCGAGGTAGAGGCCGGCGCGCCAGTCATCGCGTAACCTGCTGTCTCTTTCGTAGCTGGAGACTTCAAGTTGCAAATCCAGGCTGGGGTTGTCGGTCGCCGCGGCGATCGCTATCGCGGCCTGGGCGGCCTGGCTGTTGGCCTGCGCCAGCAGTGCTTCGAGACTGTAAACAAGCGCCTGGCGGACCAGTGCGTCGAAATCGTCAGGCAGTGCGCGTTCAGGGTTGATGTCAGGCGCTTCCAGCTCGGAGGGTAGCTTTTCAGGATAGCCCATGGCCTCGGCAAGCATTGCCCGGGTCAGGCGTTGCTGGTGCTCGGCGAGATAGCGTTGCTGGCGAATAACTTCATATTCCGCTTGCAGTCGCAGCACTTCGATTTCCGCCACCAGGCCTAATTCCTGGTCCTGTACCGCATTGTCGTAATGAATAAATCCCATCGCCAGGGATTCGTTTTCACTGATGAAATGATTGTCCGCGTTCAGTACCGCAAAGTACTTTTCCATAATTTCCAGTCGGCGTTGCTCGATCAGCAGGCGTTTTTGATACTCGAGCGCCTGCAGTTGCAGCGCGAACTGGTTTTCGCGCGAATCCAGCAAGCCGAAATCGTATAGCGGCCGGGACAGAATCAGGCTTGCTGCATTGTCACCGCCGTCCTCGTCGTTATTGATATCATCGAGATCTCGCGCTACCTCGGACAGGCCCACCTGGCGGATACGGCCGATCAGGTCGAGACTGAAACCATTCTCGCCCTGCTCGATGCCGAGCTCGGCTCTTATTGCATGCAGTCGCTGCTCGATTGCGACCAGTTCATAGTGGGTCTCATTCTGCGCGGTGTCCAGCGCGGCCGCGAAGGTCAGGGGTTCGGGCAGCGGGTCCGCGAGCGATACCAGCGGCAGCATGGTGAGCAGCCAGAAAAAACGCGATCGAGTTAATGCTTGCAATATCACGGTCTCGATTAAATTCCCGGTTAGTGAAGCGCCACGTAAAGGCGCTGGCTGCGGTTTAACATTAGGCGTTTACAGTGTTTTATTCTTTTTCATTTTTTTGTAGCGCGCAAAACGGATATTACGCCCCGAGGCGTCTTTTTGCAGGTAAACCTTGTCCACGATAAATTCGCCCATCCACATGAATTCCTGCACGCCTGAAGCTGCACCGGTGTATTTGAAGATTTGATTACCCTGTAGATCGTAAAACGCCATCATCGGCGTCGCGCGGACCCGGTTTTGGCGGGCAAATTCTTTTTCTGTGATCTCCTCACCGGCGAAATCCACGATGTCGATATCGCCTTCGATATCCATCGACAGGGAATGAAAATACTGGCGGTAATACTCCTGGACTTCAGGTTGATTGAGTACGGTCTGTTTCATGCGATGGCAGAACGGGCATTCATCCATCTCGAAAAAAAGAAAAACACCTTGTTTGCCTGCTGCGCGGGCAATTTCGAGCTCTTCGGTCAGGTCGCCAAGGGTCTGTTCGAAAAAGAACTGGTACGGGTCGCGTGGAGTTGAGGCGTGGAGCAGGGCTGGTAACACCCAGAGTAGCAATGCGAATGCGGGAAGCTGTTTTGCCATCGTTAAACTAAATTCAATTCAGGCGTCCGAGCTTCCCATTTTTGCATTCACATTTCAATTATTTCATTACTGCTGTGGTGCTTGTTGCTCCGGTTGTACCTGAGCCTGGGGCGCCATCATGCCGGTCCAGGCATTCGGGTCGAACCAGTTAAAGGTAGCGTTCGGGGCAGTATAGCCGGCAGTGGTGGCGCCAGTCATGTTGTAAGACGCTGGATTCATCCATTGCATGTAGGTGTCAGGATTCATGAAGGCCTGGTAGCTGGCCGGATTCATCCCCTGCATGTAAACAGCGGGATTCATGAACTGCATGTATGCCATTGGATTCATCATCTGCATATAGCTGGCCGGGTTCATGTAGGCGCTGTATGCGTTTGGATTCATCCACGCCATCATGTTGTTCGGGTCGGCAAACTGCATGTAAAACTGTGGCGACATGAACTGCCCGTAGGTGGCCGGGTTCATGAATTGACCGTAATTCATCGGATTCATGAATACCTGGTAGCCTTCAGGACGTGCCAGGTTCATTTGCTGGGCATTGGGTGTAGTCGTGTTCATCATGCCCATAAATGCCATCGGATTGAATGCTTCGGCTGGTTGAGCGGCTGTGGTAGCCGGTACTTCGGTGGCCAGAGCGGTAGCGCTGCCCAGGCTTAAAGCTAATAATAGTGGAGCGATAATTTTGCTGATCATGGTGGGATCCCCCTAAAAATGAGGCCCCATTATATTAGTAAAGCCTAATATACGAATATACCTTACGGGATAGGTGGTGGGGGTATAAGGCATATATCCGCGTGATAGCCTGTGTTTTTTTAAGCGTTTATGGTTGCAGCGCTGTCTTCAGGGCTTAATATGCAGGCTGAGAGGAGAGACAATAGCGATGAATTCGATTATCGACAAACCTTTTGGCCTGTTATTGATTGTCAGCAGCCTGCTAGGTGTCGAACTGTTTATGGTCTATTTACTGGTGGATTCGGGTTTGTTGCCAACGCTGCTCGCCGAGGACTACAGCTTTGTTTCGCGGGTTATTCTGTCGATTTATCTGTTTGCCAGCCTGCACCTGGTGCTGGTGTCCTACCGTTTGTCAATTGAGCTTAGGGATGTCAACACCGAGGCTTCCATCGAGCGATGCGGCGGCAATGTGCAGCGGTATTTTTCGCTGTTGCGTAATCCCGCCAGTGACAGTGACAAGTCTCCCGAGTTACTGATTGATGTCCTTGACGGGCGTAGCCGTGGACAATTCCGTTTTGGTTATGTTATCGCTGACCTGATGCTGAAGCTGGGGTTGCTCGGTACTGTCATCGGTTTTATTTTCATGTTGGGTTCACTGGTTGACCTGAACAGTATCGATATCAGCGTCATGCAGAGGTTGCTCGCTCAAATGAGCGGCGGGATGAAGGTAGCGTTGTTTACAACCCTGACGGGAATGAGTTGCGGGGTGTTGCTGAATATGAAATACCAGCTGCTTGACTGGAGTGTCGACAAGCTGCTCGATGACGTGCGCGAACTGACTTACGAGTACCGGGTAAAGTGAGGCAGACCCGCCATAACCATCAATTGTCGGATCCTTTCACCGATCTGCTGTTCAATACCTTGCTCGGTTTCACGCTGTTGTTTTTCATTTCTATCATCTTCATGAATCCGATCGCCAAACTCGGCAATATCAATTACAAGGCGGAATACATAATTACCGTAAGCTGGCCCGAGGATCAGCCGGATGATGTGGATCTGTGGGTACAGGACCCTTACCAGGAAACAGTTTCCTACCTGCGCAAGGAGGCTGGCTGGTTGAACCTGGATCGCGATGACCGTGGCGATCTGAATGACACGGTCATGATCAATGGTAAAAAGGTGGTGCACCCGATCAACCAGGAGGTGGTAACGATTCGCGGTATAATTTCCGGCGAATACGTGGTCAACCTGCACTATTACCAGTCGGTGAGTAATAAGCCGGTCAGGACCGTCGTCAAAATCGAGAAGGTCAACCCGGTGCTGCGGCTGGTGTTTATCGATCAAGTGGTGCTGGATAAACTGGACGATGAAAAGACGGTGCTACGTTTCGAACTCGATGGTAATGGTGAAATCGTTGCCATGAACCAGCTACCCAGGATTTTAACCCCTTACAGGCTTGACCCCGAGCAACTCACGCGGGACTCGGTGCCGGCGTCGTGACCACGTCAATACTTGCACTCGCGCTGGCCTATGTCTTCCTGCTTTTCCTGGTATTGCTGGCGGTTCTCAAAAGCGATCTGGGTGCTGGATTCAAATTCGTTTTGCTGTCCCTGTGCCTGGGCTTTTACCTGTGGCACTACAATGCCTTGCAGGACTACCTCGGATGGCCTGCAAGCAGTGGAATTCCACAGAATTTCGAGTTAATCAGCAGCTTTACGGTAGAGCCGGATCTGAAGCATGACGAGCCCGGCAGCATTTATATCTGGGTCAGGGACCTCGATAGCGATTTAATGCTACCCCGGTCGTTTCGGTTACCTTATCAGAAGCAACAGCATCGGCAGGTTGACGATACACTGCAGCGCCAGCAACAGGGTGAACGGTTTGTCGGCAGGCCGCGAGCTGGCGGGTCTGGTCACAGCACCGAAATCGAATTCGAAGCGGTGCAGCGAGATAGTGAATTACACAAGGCGGCACCTGAGTAGGCCCGGGGGCCGGGGCCTGGCAAGTTGATGTCCGGGCAACAGAATGTTCAGCTGTGCAAACATTCCAGTGGTCCAACACCGGATGTAAAAGGATTAAATGCGGCCGTTACTTTTTGGCAGTTACCACCAGGTCTACGCGGCGATTTATTGCCCGTCCTGCCTTCGTCTCATTGGAGGCAATGGGCCTGGACTCTCCGTAACCGATATAGCCAATCTTATATCCACCTGCGAGAGACGCCAGGTAGTTTGCTACGGAGATTGCTCTCTTGGTCGAAAGTTTTTTATTCAGATCAGCCGCCCCGACCGAATCGGTATGCCCTTCGACGGCGACTATTTCAGCGCCTACAAATCTTATGATGTCATCGACCTTCGACAGCAATGGTTTGGACGATGCCGGAATAGTCGAAGTCCCGGAGGCAAAATTCATTTTCTTGAGCCTGAAAATCAGTTTGTTGCCCTGCTGATAGACCGCCGCTTCATCATCAGAAAACTCTTGCACTGCCTGGTCCATCGCTTTCTGAAACCTGACCTGGGTGGAAGACATCTCCAGCTCCTGGTTTTGTAAAAGCAGTGCACTTTCTGTTTCCTGCAGGTTTGACCGGGTCGTTTTCAACTCCTGGTTTTGCTGTTCAAGTGCGCCTTCCTTCTCCTTTAAACTTGACTGGGTCGACTTCAGATTTTGTTCCAGGCTGCCGACATTTTCAGAAAGTTTGGCCAACTCTCTATTCTGTTGAACTATTTTTAACGCAATGTCCTCAGGTGTTCCCCTCGCGTTTAGAATGACGTCCATTACATCGGTCAGCAAAACCGAACTTTCCCTGGCCCAGGTTACGCTGTCCTGATGAAACCTGGCGTTCCGAGGACTTTGAGCAATCAGATTC
>JBATHL010000652.1:0-7532 GCA_049666745.1 Gammaproteobacteria bacterium | reverse complement strand
TAACCACAAACATGGCAACCGCGGTGGGAACCAGCTTACCGATGAGTTCCCAACTCCACTTCACCTCCGGGAATCCGAGATGTGGCAGACCGCTGGGGACGGCACCCAGAACATGAATGTACTGGCCGAGGTCGATCGCCCAACTGACGACAATGGCGCCAATCACGGCAATCAGCCCCCCCGGTATCTTGTTCGAAATCTTCTTCGAACCAATCAGGACCACCAGCACACTGAGCGCGGTGGCCAGGGCGTAATAGTTAACCTGTTCAATCTGCTGGATGTCTGTCCAGATTTTATCCAGGGTACCGTGACCGCCGCCCTTCAGGCCGAGCATGCCGGATATTTGACCGAATGCGACCTGAATCCCAACCCCGGTCAGAAACCCGACCAGCACGGTACGCGACAAAAAATCTGCGAGGAACCCGAGGCCGATAATACGCGCCAGTATCAGCAAACCGGCGGCCATGATCGCGAGTACCCCGGCCAGCGCCACATACTCGTTCGAACCAACGGCGGCGAGCCCCACCATGCCGGCGGCGAGTATGGCCGCGGTTGCCGAATCGGCACCGACCACCAGGTGACGCGAGGAACAGAAAATGGCGTACAGGAAAGATGGGATAAGAATGGTGTAGAGGCCGGTGATTACCGGCATGCCCGCGATTTTGGTATAACCCATGACTTCGGGAATCGCCAGCGCGGCCAGGGTGAGGCCAGCAATTATCTCGGCCGGGAACTGCGAGCCCTTGATCGGCAGCACCCCTTCCAGGAAGGGTATATGAAACTTCGATTTATGCTTGTTGGCTGTCGCTGGCATCAGATACTGCTAGCCTGAAGGACCACGAAAACCGGGCAGTCCGCGTGCTTCGGCGCCATTGGCGAGGAACAGCGCCTCGTCGATCACCTCTTTACCGTCATCGTTGAGTTCCAGTATTCAGTCCTCGTCGACCACGAAGGCGAATTCATCGAAGGTGTGTCTTCCGGCAAGCAGGTCCTGATCGAGCAGAATGCGAGTGCGAAAGAAATTCGCCCACTTGAACTCGGAGAAGGGTGCATCGTTTTTAAGGTAACCATGATGCTCTCGCACGATCCAGGCCAGGCTTCGGTAAGGATCGAATTTAAGATCCTTGATGTGCGCGGGGAGCGTTGTTGGCGATTGCGGGCCACCACCAAATTCATCGAACAGGTAAACCCAGTTATTCTGGTACATGGTCTTCCAGTAATAGGTATCTTCCAGGGTGCTCAAATTCGCCAGGACCTTGACGTAAGCGGAAGTTTTATTACCTAGCGTTTCGTGCAAGGCGTCGTACAAACTTCGCGTCAGGTGATGGTGGTCAACCAGGTGAAATTTACCATCTTTCACCACCACGGGAATCGGTCGTACACGGAGATAATCGTGCAGCTTACCCGGGTCCTTGTCGAACTTCTTGCGCAGGCGCCTGGCATGCACCTGGACCTCAGCCTTTCCGACCGCAAACTGCGTCGGCGCAAAGTTTTTCAGGCGCAACTTGTAGAAATCACCTGACCTTGCGTCTGGGGGACACCAGGGAAACTCCGAATCACAGATATGCTGGGTCATTGCCGATCAGCTCCCGCTCCTGGGATTGTTCTCAAGAGAACTACTATACGGCATAAAAAGTACGCTTGCCAGACGGGTAGCCGGGGGTAGCTCGCTGTTGTGGAAGACGGGTGCGGAAAGTAATTCTGTATGGCTACCAGTCTACGGCTAGCTCGAAATTTGTTTGTATTTCAACGCGTAATAAAGCACTGGGATAACCACCAGGGTCAGCATGGTCGAAATCAGGATACCGAAGATTAGCGCAATCGCCAGTCCGCTGAAGATTGGATCATCGAGGATGAAGAAAGCCCCCATGATCGCTGCCAGCGCCGTCAGCGTGATCGGGCGGGCGCGTACCGCGGCTGCCTGGACTACAGCCTCCTTGAATGCCACACCACTGCTTACCTGCTGATTAATGAAATCGACCAGCAAGATAGAGTTGCGCACGATAATGCCAGCCAGCGCGATCATGCCAATCATCGAGGTTGCGGTAAATTGTGCACCGAGCAAGGCATGACCGGGTAACACCCCGATCACGGTTAACGGAATTGGCGCCATGATCACCAGCGGTACCGAGTAAGACCTGAACTGAGCAACCACGAGCAGGTAAATCATCAGCAAACCAACCGAGTAAGCGAGGCCCATATCGCGAAAGGTTTCATAGGTAATCTGCCATTCACCATCCCATTTGAGGCTATATTGATAAGGATTATCAGGCTGGTTAATCAGGTACTGCTTGATCGGCTTATCCAGCAACGGCGAAAAAACCTCGTCTCCCAGGCGCGCCAGCGCAGCAAACATACCGTATAACGGGCTATCGAGATCACCGGCCACATCGGCAGTAACAAACACGACCGGCAACAGGTCTTTATGATAAATACTGTTCTCGTTACTGGTAACCAGCAGCGTCACTACCTCGGAGAGCGGAACCAGTTCCCGGTTTGACGAACGCAGCTTGAGCGAGAGGATACTGTTAATATCGGCCTTATCGCCCTCCGCCAGTTCGAGGCGCAATGGCAGCGGATACTTCTGGTTATCGCGATGCAGGTAACCGACATCCTCACCGTCGACCAGGGTCGCGATTGCATTCGCGATGTCGGCCTGGTTCAGTCCCAGCCGGGTTGCCTTTTCGCGATCGATTTTGATAATCCAGCGTTCAGACTCGGTTTCAACACTATCGTCTATATCTACGACGCCGGGAATTTGCTGCAGGGATTTACGCAGATCACCTGCAACCTGCATCTGCCCCTGGTAATCGATACCGTATATCTCCGCTACCACGGGCGCCTGCACCGGTGGCCCGGGTGGCACTTCGACAATTTTGACATTCGCCCCGTAGCGATTACCGATTTGCTGCAACGGTTCGCGCAATGCCAGCGCGATTGCATGACTCTTACGCTCGCGCCTGGATTTGTGTTGCAGGTTAACCTGGATATCGGACAAGTTAGACGCCGCGCGCAGGTAGTATTGTCGTACCAGGCCATTGAAATTTATTGGCGCCGCGGTGCCTATATAAGCCTGGTAATCAGTCACCTCGGGAACGGTGGCGATCAGGTCACCCAATTCGGCGATCACGCGGGCATTCTGCTCAAGGCTGCCACCTTCGGGCATATCGACTATCACCTGGATTTCGGATTTGTTGTCGAAAGGCAGCATTTTCAGCACCACCAGCTTGAATCCAGCGAGGCTGATCGAGGCGAGGATGAGCAACGTGATTGCCAGGATGAGCAACCAGCGATTACGTCTACCGTTGTCATCGTTCAGCAGAGGGCCGAACAGGCGTCTGAAAAAGGAATCCAGCGCTGGTACGGAATCCGTCTCATCGCTTGCCGCATGGGGCTTATGCGGGAGTATTTTCAGGCTGAGCCAGGGCGTCACCACAAACGCGACCGCCAGTGAAATCAGCATACCGATGCTCGCATTGATCGGGATCGGGCTCATGTACGGCCCCATTAATCCAGTCACGAAGGCCATCGGCAACAACGCCGCCACCACCGCAAAGGTAGCCAGGATTGTAGGTCCGCCGACTTCGTCGACGGCAACGGGAATGGCATCGAGCAGGCTCGCCTGCGTGGTTTGCATATGTCGATGAATATTCTCGACGACGACAATTGCATCATCGACCAGGATGCCGATTGAAAAGATTAATGCGAACAGCGAAACGCGGTTCAGGGTAAATCCCCAGGCCCAGGAAGCAAACAGGGTCAGCGCCAGCGTAACAACTATCGCAACGCCAACAATAACCGCTTCGCGGATGCCCAGGGTAACGACGACCAGCAACACCACCACCGCGGTTGCAAACACCAGCTTCTGCAGCAGCGTCAGCGCCTTTTCGTTGGCGGTGGCACCATAATTACGGGTTACGGTCACCTCGACGCCGGTGGGGATAACGATGCCCCGCAACTGATCGATACGCGTAATCACCTGCTCGGCTACTTCGATCGCGTTGCTGCCTGGCTTCTTCGCAATCGCCAAGGTCACTGCGGGGTAGCGACCGCCCACATTGATACCCTTGTCGGCAGCCGCGGGACCGGCCCCAAACCACACATATTGATCAGCCTGCGATGGACTGATCTCGATGCTGGCAACATCCCCCAGCGAAATCGGCACGCCATCCGACAAACCGACGATCAAATCCTGAATTTCGCCCGGATTGCTCAAGAAAGTGCCTGACTGCAGCGTGATTTCGCGATTATCCCGCACCATGTTACCCGCATTACGCGATTGATTTGCAGCGCCGATGCCTGCCTTTACCTGTTGCAGATCAATATTGAACCCGGCAAGTTTCACCGGGTCGAGCAGAATTCTGACCAGCTGCCTGGTACCACCCAGCGAGTAAATGTCACGCGTACCGTTGACACGTTTCAACTCGGCCTCGAGTGAGTGCGCAACCTGCAGTAAATCGACTCCACTGCGAAGCGGGTCTTCACTCCACAAGGTCAGCGCCACGATTGGCACATCGTCGATACCCCGGGGTTTAATGATTGGTTCACCCACTCCCATATTGGCTGGCAACCAGTCGACATTGGAAAAAACCTGGTTGTATAGCCGCACAATGGCCTGCGACCGGTCTTCACCAACCTTGAACTGAACGGTCAGAATCGACAGCCCGGGTTTCGAAACCGAGTAGACATGCTCGATACCGGTGATTTCCGATAGCACCTGCTCCGCGGGGGTACTGACCACCTGCTCGACTTCGGAGGCGGTAGCACCGGGGAAGGGAATAAAGACATTGGCGAAAGTGACATTGATCTGCGGTTCTTCTTCGCGCGGGGTTATCACTATCGCAAAGATCCCCAGCAGCAGACCGATCAACGCCAGTAACGGCGTAATTTCAGATTGCAGGAAACGCTTCGCCACCCACCCGGATGGACCGAGAGGAGGACTCATTCGCCAGTATCCAGCTGATGCTTATGCAAGATCCCGGCGCCCACCGGGTCAAGTGCGATAGTTTCGCCTGCATCTAGCCCGGCCAGAATTTCAACCTGTTCGTCATAACGATTGCCGGGACGTACCTGCCTGAATGAAATCTTGCCGTCATCATCGAACACGTAAACCGCATTGACTTCGGCTCGTGAAACCAGCGCCTGCTGCGGTAACAGGAGACGTTGCGTACTGCCGATGGTTATCGCAACCTTGACCAGCATGCCGGGATAAAGACGGCGCTCCATTTGCGGTAGCTGCAGGCGGACCGGAAACGAGTGATTCCGGGGATTGGCAAACGGATAAATCGTGATTTTACCGACCTCCATCGAGTGCCCGTCTTCGAGCATGATCACGCGTGCCAGCCGATGATCGCGCAATCCACCGATTACCGATTGCGGCACATTGGCGGTAACGCGCAGCTGCCCTAACGCGTAACCGGTTATGATCGGCTGGCCTGGACTGGTGCTTTCACCCACCTCGACATGGCGCTCTACTACAACCCCGCTATAGGGGGCCCGCAGCACTGTGTGATCCAGTAATTCATCGGCCTGTGTCAAATTGGCATCGGCCGAAGCCACCCGCGCCCGGGCCGCCTTGAGGTTGGCCCTGGACTTGTCAAAATCTGCCTGTGAGATCAGCTTTTGCTTGCGCAAGCCCTGATTTCGCTTAAATTCGAGCTGCATGTCCTGCAGATTAGCATTGGCTTCATCGACCGCGGCACGGGCCTTTAGCTGCTGTGCGACATACTCCTGGTCGCGGATTCGCAAAACGATCTGACCCTGTTCGACAAAGTCATCGACATCAAAATTTACCGCTTCAATTTTACCCGCGACCTCGGCAGACAGGGTTGCCTGCTGGCGCGCCTCGACGATACCATCAACCTTGTATTCCAGCGGCATCTGCACCGGCTTCAGGGTGACGGTGGCCAAAGGATCAGCAGCGTAACCCTGCCCGGCTACCAGGCCGAAACTGAAAATAATAAACTTGAGCATGAATCGCATACAAGACTCCCGTTTTTGTTATGGCATATTTTAGCAACAGAATATTAGAGTTTTCTAATATAGATTCAATACCACCTTAGAGGTAGTATTCACGCTTGTATTGACTTGTTTTTGATATCGGACAACTGATGCAGCATTACCGCAACATACTTCAGACATTACTGGTACTGGTCATCGGTATCGCAGCAAACCCCGCGACCGCGGCAAATCAGCTTGCCGGGCATCCGTCACCTTATCTTGCCCTGCACGCCGGGGACCCGGTCGACTGGAAAGCCTGGAATGCAGATGTGATCGAAAATTACAGGGCGGGCAACCGGCTGGTGTTCGTCTCGGTGGGATACTTTTCCTGTCACTGGTGTCATGTCATGCAGCAGGAAAGTTACCAGGATGCCGGGATTGCAAAAATCCTTAACGAGAAATACATCTCGATTAAGGTTGACCGTGAACTCGACCCGGACCTGGATCGACGCCTGATTGATTTCGTCGAAACCATCCGTGGCTCGGCGGGCTGGCCATTGAACGTATTTCTGACCCCGGAAGGTTACCCGGTTACCGGGTTTACCTATCTGCCCCGCGATGATTTTGCCCGCGTGTTGCTGCAACTCGACCAGCAATGGCAGCAAGATCATGTCTCACTCGCTGCCGCGGCGCGTGATTTTTTTCAAACCCGGATGCAGGACCAGGACAACCAGGCCTTTGATGCACCGCAGATACCGGCTGGACAACTGGTCGATGCGTTTGTCTCGCAAACCATGCTGGCAGCGGACGAACTGCAGGGCGGTATCGGCAATAGCAGCAAGTTCCCCAACGTACCCCAGTTCGATGCACTTCTCGACGCGATCAGCCAGAACGGGAATCTTGACCCGGATGTCACCGACTTCGTCCATCTGACCCTGCGCGCCATGGCGTCGACAAACCTGCAAGACCACGTTAATGGCGGATTTTTCCGCTATACCACCGATCCCGACTGGCAAACCCCGCATTTCGAGAAAATGCTCTACGACAACGCCCAGCTGGCCATGCTCTACCTGAAAGCGCAGCAGTTATGGCCCGCGCAGGGTTACGCCGAGATCGCCATGCGCACGCTCGATTTTGTCGAGGCTAATTTAAAGCATCCGGATGGTGGATACATGGCGAGTCTGTCCGCGGTCGACAAGGATAACAAGGAAGGCGGGGCCTATTTCTGGACCCGCGAAGAGCTGGCTGCAGTGCTTGAAGACCAGGACGTCGAATACCTGACAAAGCTCTGGCCTGTCGAAACCAAAACCAGCGAATTCCTGATCAAACCACTGATCGGCCAGGGTGCTTCCGGTGAACCAGCAAAAAATCTGTCCATCCTCAAAAAACTGCAATCTCGCGGCAGCAAAAGTATGCCCGTCGATGACAAGCGCCTGGCCAGCTGGAATGCGATGATGCTGAATGCTTTAACCGCGGCAGCGGATATCGAGCCCCGTTTTGCCAACCGGGCCCGTAGCTTGTTTCGCAACATGCAGGATAACTTCTATCGCACTGGCTCGCTGGTTCGATTCGCCGGTAACGCTGCGGTTGCC
>JBATHL010000651.1:0-1597 GCA_049666745.1 Gammaproteobacteria bacterium | reverse complement strand
CTACGCTTCGTCGGGTGAGGATATGTCAAAAGTTGCATTAATTGTGGGTGCCGGTAGTGGCAACAGCGCCTCGTTTGCGCGGGCGCTGGCGACACAGGGTTACAAGATAGTGTTGGCGGCAAGAAATATCTCCAAGCTCGATACCCTGTGTTCACAGATCGGTGCGCATGCGATCAGTTGTGACGCCACCTCCGTGGATTCGGTCAGGGATTTATTTGCGTCGCTGGAGCAGGACGTGGGTAGCGCCGATGTCGTACTCTACAATGCCAGCGCTTATACTGCCGGTTCGATTACCGTGCTTGATCCGGAACTCGTACTGGATTCGTTGATGCAGACTGCCTACGGTGCTTTCCTGGTTGCACAACAGGCTGCGATCGGTATGCAGCGACTTGGTGGTGGAGCGCTTTTTTTCACCGGTGCTACCGCGAGCATCAAAGGTTTCCCGAATTTCGCGCCTTTTGCCATGGGCAAGTTTGCCCTGCGCGGCCTGGCGCAAAGCCTGGCACGTGAACTTGGGCCCGAGAATATTCACGTGGCGCATTTCATCATCGATGGTGGCATCGCTTCCCCGGGTCGGGATCTGAGTGCCAAAGATGCGCTGGGCAATACGAATGATGCCGAGCTCGAGCCTGACGCGATCGCGCAGACCTACATGGCGGTGTTGAACCAGCATCGTAGCGCGTGGACACATGAAATCGATTTACGACCCTGGGTGGAGAATTTCTAGATTTTGCAACCTGTCGATTACCTGTCTCCCGACGTGCCGGAGCAATTGCCGTGGCATGATGTGCCATTGATTGTGGCCACCGACGAAGCGGTCAGTGACTACGGTTACCTGGTGGAAAACCCCGAAGAATTCGAAATCGAGATTGTGCAGTGGCCGGCGCAGGGCTGGCGCCCGGTCGATGCCGGTACCGGTGACGAGGGCGGCGTTGTCGAAGGTATTTTCCACAGTGAGTGGAAAGGCGATTTTTTACATGGCCGCAACGACGCGGTAAATGGTCATTATATTCTAGGCTGGTCTGATAATCCGGGTAGCGCGAATGCGGACGCATCAACGACACAGCCTGAACGGGTGTTGTTATGGCATTTGAATTACCATCCCGATGGTGGGCAAATGTTTTACCCGATGGATAAGCAGCCGTTTGTGGTGCCGGTAGCGTTGCCGGGTGACGATCTCAGGCTCGAAGACATCGTCGCATTCTGGTGTGATGGCAGCCGTGGCCTGTATATTCATCCGGGCATCTGGCACGAAGGTGTTTTTCCGGCAACAGTCGCGCAATCGTTTCGCGATCGCCAGGGCAGGGTGCACGCGCGTGTGAGTTGTAACGTCGCGCAGGAGTTTGGTGTTTTTCTAAACGTGCCTTTGCAGCCGGCTATTTTTTGACCAGGCTGATCTGACGTCCGACCCAATCAGGAATTTCATCCATTTCGGCAGCTTTCAGGCTCGCCCGGATGTCGTCCGGCATCTCCATCGTGCGTCCTTCCCGAGTGTTGTAGTGCAGCGTCATGAATTCCGCGGTGGCGCAAAGTTCGCCGGCAACCAGCATTTTATGGGCAAACCAGATTTTCTTTGCATCGCTGCCGAGCATCAGGG
>JBATHL010000650.1:0-1627 GCA_049666745.1 Gammaproteobacteria bacterium | reverse complement strand
GACCAGAACGGGGCGGTTACGGTAGACTGAAAACCAACCGTGATGCCGGTTAGTACGAGAAACGCGCCGGCCCATACCAGGCTCGATCCAAACGCTAAAAAGATCAGGCCAATACCCATCGGTAGCGCTACCAGCGGGACCATGCGGATCGCGCCGTAACGGTCGATCAGTGGTCCGGAAATCAACTTGGTTGCAACCGACACCATCGCGTAGAGCGAGAACAACGCGGCCCAGCCGATCAATGGCCAGCCTTTCGACTCCACCAGGTGGACCTGGTGGAAGATGAAACCGGTGAACATCAACGGCTGGGACATCAGTCCCGGTGCAAACAGGTAAAAATATTGGTCACGAACGACTTCCGCGCGCGTCCACTGGCGCCTGCGATATACGCGCGCGTCATCTGTTGCTTCGCGGGACAACTGGCTCAGGTAGTTGTCATGTCGAAGCGCGTGCCCGCGCAGCAGGTAAAGAATTGCCGGCACCATAAAGATAACCAGCAACAACCCGGCGATCTGCCAGCTCTGGCGCCAGCCTACCCATAACAGTAAGGCGACCAGCATGCTCGGCATCACCGCCTCCGCCACCGCGTAACCCATGCTGGCGAGCGCCGAAGCCTTGCCCTTATGTTCGTCGAGGTAACGTACCATCGCGGTCGAACTGATGATAAACATCAGTCCCTGGCCGAGCTGGCGTAACAGGAACAGGCTGATTAGCAGAGTGAAAAAGCCGCTACTGAAGGACATCATGCCGCAGCCGATGGCTAGTCCGAAAACGATTGCGATAGATAGTCGTTTAAGATCCATACGGTCGATCAGCGCTCCGGACCAGATCATCACGATTGCACTGGCCAGCGTTGCCAGCGAATAAATACCCGCAAATTCGCCATCACTCAGGGAGAGTTCGGCGCGAATCTCCCCGCTGAACAGCGAGATCAGGAATGTCTGACCGGGTGACGACCAGAAGGTCATCAGGAATCCGAACAGCAGCAGCTGCCATTCAGATCGAATCAGCTTTAACACGAGGTTTCGGGTTTGCCAGGCACGATTAGCGCGTCGACGGCGAGTGCTTCCCGGGAGTTGACCAGGACAGGGTTGATATCGACCTCGGCAATACTGTCACGGAACTCGTAAGCGATTGTCGACAGGCTGACGATGGCGTCGATCAGCGCCTGCCGGTTTACGGCGGGCTTACCGCGAACCCCCAGTAATAGTCGATTCGCTTTCAGCGAGCTGAGCATTGCTTCGGCCTGGTGCGGGCTGACCGGGCACATCGCTACCGCCCGGTCGGACAGCAGTTCGACCAGGATACCGCCCGCAGCGACCATGACGATCGGACCGAATTGCGCATCGTTGACCGTACCCAGCGCGATTTCGACTCCCTGGCCGACCATCTGTGAGACCAGTGCGGCAGGCCCCAGGCGCGCGCATAGATCCCGGTAGTGTTCGAGCAGATCCGCCTGAGTTTGAATATTCACAAATACGACGTTGCTATCGCTATTGTGGTTGATACCGGGTTCGGCGGTCTTGAGCACCAGGGGATAGCCAATCATAGTAGCCGCTGATAACAGTTCCACCTCACTCGAGACAATGTCGTGGCTGACCACTGGCAGGGCAAAGTCGGCCAACAG
>JBATHL010000649.1:0-2022 GCA_049666745.1 Gammaproteobacteria bacterium | reverse complement strand
GATATAACGTTCGACCGCTTTCAGCGTTTGCCGACGGACGTATTCCGTCGGCACTGCATCGCTTTGTGATTTACTGATTTCGATATAGAACCCGTGTACCCGGTTATAGGCCACCTTGAGTGAATTTATCCCCGTCTTTTGCTGTTCCTGTGACTCCAGATCGATCAGGAACTGATCGGCGTTGGCACTGAGTGCACGCAAGTCATCGAGTTCTGGATCGAAACCCGTCTTGATGACGCCACCGTCGCGGATCAGCATCGGCGGTTCTTCGATGATGGCTGCGTCGAGTAACGCCACCACTTCGGGGTGGGTGCTGATCGCTTGCGCCAGTTCCTGTAGTAACGGGCTGTCGTGTTGCGTCAGCTGTTGTTGTAACGTTGGCAGCATTTGCAGCGTCGACGCTAGTGTCGATAAATCGCGTGGGCGGGCCGAAAGTAATGCTACCCGCGCGAGAATACGTTCGATGTCCCCGATTTCGGCGAGACATTCGGCCATCGTTTCGAATTCGTGATTGTCGATCAGGCTGGCGACCGCGTGGTGACGCTGGCGCACACGGCCCTGGTCACGTAGCGGTTTTTGTATCCAGCGGGTGAGTTCGCGATGTCCCATCGACGTGCTGCAGAAATTGATTATGCTAAGCAGGCTGTTTTGTGGTGACTGTTCGTTAAAAGATCGGCTCAGCTCGAGGTTGCGACGACTATTGGCGTCGATCAACAGCAGGTCGCTAAGCGGTTCATAGCGTAGGGGTTGCAGGTGCCTGATTTCGGTTTTGAGGGTGTCGTTAACATACTGCAGCAGGCAACCCGCGGCACCGATAGCGAGGCTCGATGCGGGAACACCGAAGCCCTGTAGATCACGCGTTCGATACTGCTCGCATAGCAATCGGGAGGCGCTATCCAGCTCAAAATACCAGGGCGGCATGGCGTGCGACTGCTGCGTGTAGAGCGTGTCGAGCGGTAACTCCTGGTCCTCGCAGTAAATAATCTCTGCGGGATTGAGTCGTACGATTTCGCCATGCAGCAGCTCGTCATTCTCGAGTTCGCTCAAGCTGAAACGCCCCGAGCTGATTTCGAGTGCCGCCAGTCCCCAGCCCGCTGTTTGTCGATGGATGCAGCACAACAGGTTTTCGCGGCGATCCTGCAACAACGCCTCATCGGTCAAGGTGCCCGGGGTGACCACGCGCACTACCTTGCGTTCAACCGGACCCTTGCTGGTTGCCGGGTCGCCGATCTGCTCGCAGATAGCCACCGATTCACCCTGTTTGACCATTTTGCCGAGATAGCCCTCGACCGCGTGATAAGGCACGCCGCACATGGGTATGGGTTCGCCGCTGGATTGACCGCGCTTGGTCAGCGTGATATCGAGCAGGCGCGCGGCCTTGCGCGCATCCTCGTAAAACAGCTCGTAAAAATCGCCCATGCGATAAAAAACCAGCGTGTCGGGATAATCCGCCTTGATGCGCAGGTACTGCTGCATCATTGGTGTGTGCGGCTTAAGACTCGATTCTATTTGATCCATACGGGGATTATTACATTTCGCGGCTTAACAGAGAATATGGGCCGGGTCCTGTTTTTCTATTTCACTCCAAAGCAGGCGTGCATTTTTTGCATGCAAGCGACGGCTTCCGACCCAAAGGTTGCGCTTAACACCTCTGCCGCCTGGTGCCCGGAGCGGTCCTTTAGCTGAGGACGGAGGCCTCTATATCTTCTATACTCGACGCGGGCACATAACGATCTCTCGAGTATTCCATTCCTGTCGTCCCTCAACAGCAGCAAGTGATTGCTGGAGTGAGAAGTAGGCAACAAGTTACATGTTTTTATCAGTACTGCATTATTTCAATCGACTGCCTTGCTGGGCCCTGATCATTGTTTCTGCCCTGGCTGTCGGACTACATGCTCCCGGATTCGGATTAAACCTGTTGGGCATGGTTGCTTATTTCCCTCTTCTTGTTGTACTGGATCGAATCCATCAATCTTCTGATTCCCGGGGAAAAAAAGCTTTCTATACCCTGCTGGCCTGCTG
>JBATHL010000648.1:0-2095 GCA_049666745.1 Gammaproteobacteria bacterium | reverse complement strand
GTGATCTGATCTCGCGCTACCATTCGAAGATTGAACATCGGCGCGGCAAATTCATCATCACCGATCAAAGTACCAACGGAACCTTCTTGCGTACCGCCGAAGGGCAGGACATATTTCTGCGCCGCGAAGAATTCACCGTGTTCGGCTCAGGGTATATCAGCCTTGGAAAAAAAGTGGATGTCGGCGATCCTAACGTAATTCATTTCATCTGCGAGTAACGCGTTATAATCTCCGCAAACCAGGCCGGAGTAGAACGCGATGAAACCAGGAAACAATAGTTTTAACACCCTCTCAACCCTCGATGTTGATGGTCAGGAATATTATTACTTCAGCCTGGCCCGCCTCGCCGAGCAGAACTTGCCCGCGATTCACCGTTTACCCTGCTCACTCAAGATTCTGCTGGAAAATATTCTGCGTTTCGAACGGGGTGATGACGATGCCGCCGGGGATATCAAGGCCTTTGCCCAGTGGGTAGAAACGCGCAGTTCTGAGCGTGAAATTGCGTTTCGACCAACGCGGGTATTGATGCAGGATCTAACCGGTGTGCCAGCGGTCGTCGATCTGGCGGCGATGCGCGATGCGGCCAGTGCTAATCCACAGGGTATCAATCCACAGATTCCCGTTGACCTGATCATCGATCATTCGGTCATGGTCGATGAATTTGCATCACCCGGTGCTTTCGGCGCCAATGTCGCACTCGAAGTAAAGCGTAATGACGAACGCTATCGCTTCCTCAAATGGGGCGCGACGGCATTCGATAACTTCCGCGTCGTGCCACCGGGAACGGGTATCTGTCACCAGGTCAATCTCGAATATCTGGCGAAGACAGTCTGGCAGGAACAGGTCGACGGCAAAAACTATGCTTTTCCCGATACCCTGGTAGGCACCGACTCCCATACCACGATGATTAATGCCCTCGGTGTGCTTGGTTGGGGCGTGGGTGGCATCGAAGCAGAAGCAGGTATGCTGGGTCAACCGGTGTCGCTGTTGATTCCGGAAGTAGTTGGCTTTCAGTTTAGCGGGCAATTGCGCGAGGGTATTACCGCTACCGACCTGGTGCTTACCGTTACCCAGACGCTGCGCGAACATGGGGTAGTGGGCAAGTTTGTCGAGTTTTTTGGCGACGGCCTGGGTCAGTTGCCGCTTGCCGATCGCGCCACCTTGGCCAACATGTCTCCCGAATTTGGTTCCACCTGTGGGTTTTTCCCGGTTGACCAGGAAACGATTCGCTATCTGCGCCTCACCGGGCGCGATGAAGCAACCCTGAAGCTGGTCGAGGCCTATTGCCGCGCCCAGGGGTTGTGGTACGAAACCGATGGCCAGGATCCGGAATTCAGCAGCAAATTGACGCTGGACCTTGCCTCGGTCGAGGCTTCGCTTGCCGGTCCCAAACGTCCGCAAGATAGAGTGTCGCTGTCCGGCATCAAGGCCGCGACGCAGGCCATCGTCGATACAGCCATACGCGAACGCGGTGCCGATGACGAATTGCTCGATGGTGACGTGGTGATCGCGGCAGTTACCTCCTGCACCAATACCTCCAACCCGCGGGTGATGATGGCGGCAGGATTGTTGGCTCGCAACGCGCGCGCGGCCGGTTTAACCAGCAAGCCCTGGGTGAAGACTTCGTTGGCGCCGGGTTCCAAGGTGGTAACCGAGTACCTCAATGCCACCGGGTTGCAGCAGGATCTGGATGCCATTGGCTTTAACCTGGTCGGTTATGGATGCACCACCTGTATCGGTAACTCCGGGCCTTTACCCGCGGCGATTGAAGCGCAGATCAGGGAGCGGGATTTAAACGTTGCCAGTGTACTTTCCGGCAATCGTAACTTCGAGGGGCGCATTCATCAGCACATCAAGTCGAACTGGCTTGCCTCGCCGCCGCTGGTAGTGGCATATGCGCTCGCCGGTAGTACTCGTATCGATCTGACAGCCGAAGCTATCGGAGAATCAGCTGATGGCCAGCCGGTATTCCTGCGCGATATCTGGCCCAGCAACCAGGAGATCGCCGATGCGGTGATGCAGGTTAACCAGCTCATGTTTAGTGAGCAGTATGCCGATGTCTTCAGCGGGGATCGTAACTGGCAGGAAATAGATG
>JBATHL010000647.1:0-10728 GCA_049666745.1 Gammaproteobacteria bacterium | reverse complement strand
CATGATGGAGCGCCTGGTCCGGCGGCAGAACAACCGCGTGCAGGAAAGCGCCTAGCAGGCTAGCGCTCGGGTAATTTCTTCGAATATACGTTGTCTTCTTCGGCCATCGCTGCATTGTTCAATGCAGCGATGGTTCTGTCAAAAACTTCCGCGATCCGCTCGCTCATCTGCTCGATCTTTTTGCTGCCCATATCGTAGGGCTTTAGCGCTTCCCCTTCCAGGCATACCTCTACCAACCGGTTGGCACCCAGTTCGGTCGCCGAGCCCTTGAGCGCATGCAGATTATCGCGATACTCGATGTAGTCGTCATGCATGGATTTCTTGATGTCCAGCACGTGCTGTGCGCCTTCCTTCTCGAAGTTCTTCAGCAGCGTCTTGATGAAATCAGGATCGTTGCCGAGCACGTCGAGTTCGTGCAAAACGATATTGTCGAACCATTCGGACTCGTTGTAGTTGTTGCGTAACCGTGTCCTGGATTCCCGCGGCGCCGGTATTTCCGCCGTCTTGGCCTTCTTGCGGATACTTTTCGACAACGAAGCGATACACTCGAGCAGTCCGCGGGCGTCGATCGGCTTGGTAAGGAACCGGTTCGCACCGGCAGCCAGCGACTTCTCGCGGGCATCGGGCGTGGCGTCTGCGGTCAGCATGATAACCGGTAACTGACCGCTGGTATCCATGAAGCGCAGCGACTGCACAACCTCGACGCCCGAGACCTCGGGCATGTTCATGTCGAGGATGAGCATATCGATCTGGTCCGGTTCGTCGGATAATATATCCAGCGCTTTTTCGCCAGTATCGGCGATGCGCACGTTATGGCCCGCGTTGCGCAGGATGCCGTTGATGACCTGCTGGTTCACCTGGTTGTCTTCCGCGACCAGTATATTCAGCGCCGATACACCGGCCTGCCTGGCGTAATGCTCGGCCATGGTGACGATCTTGCTGTCGTTAAAGTTCACGCTCTGCGCCGCGTGCAATGCGTTGAACAGAGGCCTTTTTTCCTCGGGATTGGCGATAGTCGATATGTAGTAATGGTTCGAGCGGTTGGCGTCGATCATGGTATCGGACGAATTGATCAACACCATGGAAGTATTTTCCAGTAAACCCTCCGATTTCACCATTTGCGCGAACTGTATCGCGTTGATATCGATCAGGTAGCCCTGGTCGACCACAATCGTCTCGTAGGGATTGTCGTCATCGTCCGCCTGGATCATCTGCGACAGAGCGCGGCTCGAAGTGCGCACCCAGTCGAAATTGACCTGCCAGTTTTTGAGCGCAGGTCTGATTACGCTGGCGGTATCCTCGCTTGACAGCAGCAATATGTGGTTTTCGGAAATACTGGTCTCAGGGTTGGTGCTCGCCAGGAACGCTATTTCGAACCAGAAAGTAGAGCCCTTGCCGACCTCGCTGACAGCGCCGATCTCACCGTTCATCAACTCCACAAGGTCCTTCGATATCGTTGTTCCGAGCCCGGTACCATCGAATGTTCGACTGGTGCCGGCGTCAGCCTGGGTGAAATCGTCGAAGATCTTGCCGAGGTCTTCTTCGGCAATGCCGATGCCGGTATCGACGATTTCGAAACGGATCCGGGGTGTCGACACAGTGCCCCCGATTAAGCGCACCGAAAGGATCACCGAACCCTTCTCGGTAAACTTGATCGAGTTATTAACCAGGTTGATGAGCACCTGGCGCAGATGTTGCTGATCGCCCTTGAGCGCGAACGGGGTTTCCGGGTCGAAATTGCAGGACACCGTGAGATTCTTTTTTTCGCCCATCGGCGCAAGCATGAAAATCACTGAATTGACCAGTCCGTGCAGGTCGAAATCCCTGGATTCGATGATAATCTTGCCGGCTTCGATCTTGGCTATATCGAGCACGTTTTCGATCAGTTCCAGCAGCGTGTTGGCCGAACTGTGCATCGTGTTGACGAGTTCCTGCTGCTCGCTGTTCAGCCTGGTTTCGCGCAGCAGGTCGCCCATACCGATGACGCCGTTGAGCGGTGTTCTGAGCTCGTGCGACATGTTGGCGAGGAAGCGGCTCTTGGCCTCGTTGGCCTGCCTGGCCATGTCCACAGCGGCGTGCAGTTTCTTGATCAGGAAACCAGCGTAAAGCGGCAGCAGGCAAATTGTCAGTAGCAGGCTGATACCGAAGATAGGATGTTGCTGCCAATAATCGCCCCAGATGACGACCCCGGAAAAGCCGAGAATGGCGATGATCTGGGAGACGTAGAGATTGGTGAGGCCGAAGCGAAAGCCGTTGCCGAGAATAACCCAGAGATAAATCAGGAACAATGGCACAGTTTCCGCACCAGAATGGTACATCAGCATCGACAGCGTACCCATGTCCAGCGCTGCGCCGCAAACCCGTCTGAGCTGCGATGGTGCCGGGTTGATGACAATTGCGGCAAAAATCGCCAGCGCAGACGTGTAATAGGCAATGGCCATCAGCCCCACCAGCGATGTGAGCGTACTGACGAAGGTTGCGCCCTGATCCCAGGGGACAATGATGTAACCTACGACAATGAAACCGACCGCAAGTCTCACCTTGGCCTGTTCTGGTTCAGAGTCGCCGGTGCCTTTCAGTCTTCTGTTTAACCGACTGAAAAAGCTGGATTTTGTCTCGGAGGAGGCCATCTAAAGAAGTGGCGACGGCTATTGAGCGTCGTTGAATGTTTTATGGATTTCGGTAATCGTTTCTAAACGTTCAAAAAACGCTTCGACGCAAATCGGGTCGAATTGCGTGCCCGCGTGCTTGTGCAGGTAGTCCTGCGCATCCTTGACTGCCCATGCTTGCTTATACGGTCTGGTAGAAACCAGGGCGTCGTAGACATCGGCCACGGAGACTATGCGCGCAACTAACGGGATATCCTTGCCGGAAATGCCATTTGGATACCCGGTACCGTCAAAGCGTTCGTGATGATTAAGCGCGATGATCGAGCCGGTCTGAATATAACGTGACTGACTATTGGACAGGATCGAATGACCAATAATCGTATGTTGTTGCATCGTCATCCATTCCTGCTGTTCGAATTTACCGGGCTTGAGCAAAATAGTGTCCTGGATACCAATTTTACCGATATCGTGCATGGGGGCGGCATATTCGATTTCATCGCACTCCTTTTCACTGAGTCCCAGGGCCTCGGCTATTTCGCGTGAATACTTTGCCATGCGTACCACGTGATTGCCGGTGATTTCGTCGCGATACTCTCCTGCTTTTGCGAGCCGCAGCAGGGTTTCGTGTTCACGTGAAACGATTTGCTGGGTTGCGACTTCGACCTGGCGCGCCAACCAGTCAGCCCGATCCTGAATGATGGATTGCTGTTCATGTAACTTGAGCAGGTTGCGACAACTGGTGCGGCATTCTATCTGATCAATCGGCCTGGTCAGGAAGGCGGTAGCGCCGGCTTCTAACGCGTCGTAACGCACCGATTTTTCACTCACCACGGTAATCATCATTATCGGAATATCCTGGCAGGCAGGCTTGTTGCGGATCTGTTTGATTAACTCCACCCCGTTAAGTTCCGGCATGCGATAATCGGTAATGATTAAATCAGGATGGTTATGGTCTAGCCATTGCAGTGCCTCCAAAGGATTATCGAAAGAGTCGACACTGACTTCTTCTTCGGCTTGCTGAATTATTTTGGCGAGTATCGTACGTCCAGTAGATTCGTCATCAACGATTAGTACCTTACGTTGCCGTCGCAGAATGCTCAGACGGCGGGCGTTCTCGTATGGTTCTATGTTTGAGTCCTTTGGTATATCGGTTTTACTATCTGTACTCGAAATCAATTTTCTCACCCCACATTGATTTTGACAGGAGCGACATGGTAGCAATATCAATAACTTATGTCGCTTTTCTCATTGTTATTATATGAACTGCGTCACTAAACAGAATCAGTGTATATAGTAAATTTTCCAATATAATCAAGTTATTAGAGTAATTATTTAATGAGTTAGATGAGGCGGGAATAGTGACTGTAAATAATTCACTTTTACAAGTTTTTAGCGGGCATATTGCAATTCGATCGCTCGCAATGACAATTTTGCTATGGTCCTGCCTGGCAACGGGCAGCGAAGTGACTGGCGAGGTAGTCGAACTCGAAATCGGGCAATCCACTTACCAGATCGAGCTCGCTGTTACTCCGGCGCAACGTCGCCAGGGCTTGATGTATCGTCAGCAACTTGATTCAAGACAAGGCTTGTTACTGGTGTATTCACGGGCAGGGGATCATCGCATCTGGATGAAGAATATGCGCATAGCCTTGCGCGTGTACTGGATCGACGATGAATTTACGGTAATCAGCGAGCAACGCCTGGAACCCTGCAGTAGCTCCCCGTGCCCCGTATACTCGGCGCCGCGAGCTGCGCGTTTCATTCTCGAACTTGGCGATTACGACCACGCCCTCGCTAGCGGCGATACGATCGAAGGGCTTGACGGGTTGTAGCGGTTCAAAGAATTATCCACAGAACGGCGGGTATCACCACGATGCTGGCAAAGTTCGCGATCAAAACGATCGAAGCGACCTTTTGTGGCTCCTGGTTGAAACGTTCGGCGACGAGGAAGTTGAGTACCGCGGGAGGCAGGGCGCTAAACAGCAACAGTACGGGGACCTGTTCGGACGGCAAGTCGACTACCTGGAGAAACAGCAAGGCGACAATCAATCCACTGACAGGGCAGATCAACGCCCCCATAGCCCCGATCTTCCAATCCTTGAAGTCGATCGCCAGCATGCGCACGCCAAGCGAGAAAAGTAACAGTGGAATCGAAACCTGGCCGAGCATATGAATCGGCAGGCGCAAAAACTCCGGTATCGTCACCTGCAATACAGACACGCTGATGCCTAAAATGGTTGCGATGATCATCGGGTTCCTGAATACCACCTTGATCGACCAGCGTTGGGTGATCATTTGCTGACCCAATAAAAAATGGAGGAAATTTTCGATCGCGAACAATAGGACAGCGGCCGGTAAAGCGGCGGCGCCAAAGGTCAGAATGATCAGCGGCACTCCCATATTACCCGAGTTATTGAACATCATCGGCGGCACAAATGTTTTCCATTGGTAGCCCATCAGTCTTGCCGCCGGCCAGGCGACGATTGCTGAACCAAGCACTACGACGGCACCACCCAGGGTCAGGTATAGATAGTCGGACAACGCGTAATCGCTAGCTGAGAGGGTGTCGAAGATCAGGGCTGGAATGAACACATCCATGTTGATGTGATTGCCTGACGACATGTCGGTTTCGCTACGGTAACGCGCATACAGGTAACCGATAACAATAATGCAGAATACCGGGAAAATTATCGCAACGATGCGATAGATTAATTCGGCTTGCTGCATTTTCGGCTAGAAATGGAGCGACAGATCTTTGTGCACTGCGAGGCAGCTTGCTATCGACTCGGCCTGCTCCGAGGTCAGGCGTTCCTGCATGCGCATACCGATGGTACTGGCAATCGCCTGCTCATACTGCTCGAGATCGTTGGCGAGTTCATCGCTCGCCCGTTGATGCCATTCTATTTCAGTTTGCGTAATCTCGGCAGCCAGCATGATTTCAGCGACGGCTTTTTCCTTGTCAGGTGTATTGCCTCGCAGGGCCCGCTTGGCGCGAGACAGTTTTGCATTAATGCGGTGGGTCTCGGTTAGCAGATCAATATCATTACTCAGCGCTTTAACTGCTTCGAGTCCGTCAGCCGGGGCTTGTTGCTGCACCAGGTCGAGCAGTGGGTCGAAACGATCCTTCAATGCGACCAGAGCATCTGTTTCGGAAAGTATTTGACGCATGGTGACGATCATGCCGTAACTGTCATCCGCATTTTGCCGATACTTTCTGCGTGCGGAACTTTCGGCTTTGGCTAGCGCTTCGAATTTGGCGCGCGCCTCGGTCCAGCTAGCAGGAATACTTTTTTCCAGGGACTTGATTTCTGATTCCAGTGCGGCGATCTCCCCGAGTAGTTTCTCGATCCGTTGTTCATCAACATTGTCGGCCGAATTCTCTCGCTGGCGTTGTTGTTGTAACTCGTCGATCTCGCGCTTGAGCTTGCGCATTGCTTTCTGTATCCGGCGTACCTTGATATGTTGTGGCCGATACCCTGGCGAATAGTCCTGCAAGGCTTTGCTGGTGACGCGAACTTCCTCGATCAGATCAAAGCTGGCATCGGCCTGCCGGTAACTATCATTCAGGCGCTCCTGATACTCGTCGGGCAGGTAGGCAAGCTGTGCCGTTTTGACGCGCTCTATACTCGCTTCAAGCGTTGCTTTATTGTTGTCATAATCGACGAAGAGGTAGTTTTCAAGGCATTCCTGCAGTTTCGGGTTGCTTGGCGGTGGCGCGGTCTCCGATACCAGGTGGGTTTTATTCGGCAGATAATTTACCAGGCCCGGGAATGCACCTGCAATCGCGAGACCTAGCAGCTGGAGCACAATAAATGCCGCGGCCCCTTTGTAAATGTGCAGGGTTCGCACATCCTTGGGCGCGACACCGCGCAGATAGAATAGCGAGAAACCAAACGGAGGGGTCAGAAAGGAGGTCTGAATATTCAATCCGACCATGACCCCGAACCAGACTGCGGTGACATTTGCGCTTGGATCAGCCAGCAGAATCGGAGCGACTATCGGTACTACCACGACCGCGATTTCGAGAAAATCGAGGAAGAAACCAAGAAAGAATATCACCGCCATAACCCCGATGAATTGAGTCCAGAAGCCCCCCTGGAGTGCAGTTAAATGCTCCCTAACCAGCTCTTCACCGCCGAATCCACGAAACGCCGAGGTCAGCATCGCGGCACCCAGCAGGATGATGAAAACCATTGACGTGGTCTTGGCGGTATCGAGCATTACACCACGCAAGGTGTCTTCCAGTTTGAATGCTCGCCAGGTGGCCCAGCCGATGGAGCCAATCAGGATCATCGCCGCGATAGCAGCGAGGGTTATGCCTAGAGCGTCATGACTGGACTGGATATTCTTGATGTTGAGATCGAATATATTGAGCAGGATAATGATCGCGATGACAGATCCTATGCTCAGGATAGCCGGGTAGTAGGCACGCGGCTTGCCTTCCATCAAGCGGTAACTACCCATTACCATCGCGCCAATCGCACCGATTGCACCGGCCTGGTTTACCGTTGCAACACCGAGAATAATCGAACCCAGCACAATGAATATCAACGCCAGCGGCGGCACCAACGCCAGCAATACCTTGACGACAAATTTATGATCGTACTTGCCTTCGAACGGCACGGGCGGTGCAATCTCGGGTTTGATAAGGGCTGAAACCAGGATATAGAGCATATAAAGCCCCACCAGGATCATGCCGGGCAGGAAAGCGCCCATGAACATGTCGCCCGCGCTGGCGGTAACTACATCGAAGTCTCCAGGCATCGAAAATTCACCGGTGGCTTCCTTGTACTCGGCCTTACGCGTGGTCGCGGCCTGATCCGCGGCGCTCGACAACTGGTCGGCGAGAATTATTAGTACGATCGAAGGCGGGATAATCTGTCCGAGCGTGCCCGATGCGCAAATGGTGCCGCAGGCGAGTGATTTGGAATAATTATTACGCAGCATCGCTGGTAATGAAATCAGACCCATGGCGATAACCGTAGCGCCGACAATGCCGGTCGTGGCGGCTAGCAAAGCACCAACAAACACCACCGAAATTCCCAGTCCACCGGGAATTGGCCCAAACAACTGTGCCATCGCTACCAGTAAATCTTCTGCGATCTTCGAGCGTTGCAGCATGATCCCCATGAAAATAAACAGCGGGATCGCGATCAGGGTATCGCGCTCGACAACCCAGTACAGACTTCGGTAATTGGTGACCCCGGCGCTGAGCCATTGATTCGGTCCACCGAGCACAAAATAGGCATCGACATTGCCCTCGAAGATCCAGCCACAAAAGGCTGCAATGGCGATGGCAGCTATCGCCGAACCGGGCAGTGCGAATGCAACCGGGAAACCCGAGGTCAGGGCGAATACCATGATCGCAATCAGCAGGACTAGGAAATACAACTCCATAACTAGGCGTTATTCTCCCTGACCAGCTGGCTATAACTCGGCTGATCTTCACCACCGTGACGATCGAGCAGTTGACTGACGTTGTACAGCAGGAAGCTGACGAATTGAATCAGCATCGTGACCGAGAATATGATCAGGAAGGCGGCCATAATGTATTTGACGTACATGCCGTAACCGCTTTGTGAGACTTCGAAGCTGAGTAGCGGGCTATTGATGCTGTTACCGCGTCCCCCCATACCGTGCATCAGGATAACCCAGCAAATGGGCATGCCGAGGAAGACGCAGCCGATCGAATCGAAAAAGGCTTTGCGCCGACGTTTGAACCCGGCATAGAGCACGTCTACGCGTACATGCCCCTCTTGTGCCAGCGTCGAAGCGCTGGCAAACAGAAACAAGGCCGCGTACCAGAAACGCACTACATCTCCCATGTAAGCCTGTTCATAGGAAAAAACAAAACGGGTAATTACAATCAGGAATTCAGACAGCACGCACATCAACGCGAGCCAGGTAAAACTGACGTGGCGCAGCCAGGCGGCGATAAACAGCGAAATCACGATCAGCGGGTAATGCACATAGGTGCCGCGAAATATGGGGCGCCCCAGTTGCTGGGTCAGCCATTCACCAACGATCGGCTCGAGCAGGTTTTCGACACGCAGAAACGAAATCAGCATATCGATGGCACCGACCAGGGTAACCGACCAGAAGGCGAAACGAATGATGTAAGCGGAAACCGCCGAGAAACGAATACTATCCTCTATGAGCGTGCGGGAACCGGTTTTAAACACGTAAGCCACGCTGCCCAGTAATACCAGCAGGTAGCTGACAACCTGGATCCAGCCCTGGCTTACCTGCTCGTCAGTAAGCCTCTCGACTTCAAATCCGAACCAGCCGTAGTGCGAAAACAGCGCGTAGCTGCCGGGCATTTCCTGCCAGTAAACCAGGTAATTGTTGATCAGGTAGAGGAATATTCCACTGACCATGAGGTAGGCAAAGCTACGCATAATCAGTGGAACATTATCTTTTATCATCATGCAGCCAACACGGGGGCGAAAGAAAACGGAGTCCGCAGACTCCGTTTTCATTTCCCAGCAGTTCCAGTCCTAGAGTCCCAGTACGCGGTTACGTTGTGCGACGTAGGCCTGGTCCGATATCTTCGCCCAGGCACCGACTTCATCCCGCGAGGCGAGGAAGCTTTGATGAATCTTCTTCGCCAGTGCGCTGTGTTGTTGCACTTCTTCGAACACCTCAGCAGCGGCGTCACCGAAGCTATCGTAGATGTCGTCGTTGAAACTCTTCAACTTGACACCCTTATCGGAGATCAGGCTCGCCAGTGACGCACCGTTCTTGGCGTTGTACTCCGACATCATGACTGAATTTTCCATTTCAGCCGCGGCCTTGACAATGATCTGGTCGGACTTGCTCAGGCCATCCCAGAATTTCTTGTTGATTCCGACAGACAATTGTGCCGCCGGTTCATGCATACCCGGGTAGTAATAGAACTTGGCGGCCTCGTAGAACTTCATGAAACTATCGTTCCAGGGACCTACCCATTCGGTTGCATCGATTGCGCCCGAAACCAGGTTCTCATAAATCTGCCCGCCCGGCAGAGATACCGGTGACGCTCCCAGCTTGGCGATGACGTCCCCGCCGAGACCAGGCATGCGCATTTTCAAGCCTTTGAAGTCAGAAGCGGAACGCATTTCCTTGCGGAACCAGCCACCCATCTGTACACCGGTATTACCGCAGGGCAAGCACTTCAGACCATAGCCCGCTGCGAGTTCATCCCACAGTTCCTGTCCGCCGCCAAATTGCATCCAGGCGTTGATTTCGGCGTAGGTCATGCCGAACGGGACCGCGGTAAAGTAGGCCCAGCCCGGATGCTTGCCTTTCCAGTAGTAATCTGCGGCATGGTACATTTGTGCATTGCCCGAAGCGACTTCGTCAAAAGAGTCGAAAGCCTTGACTCGTTCTCCAGCAGCAAAGTAGTTAACCTTCATGCGACCATCGGTCATCGCGGTCAGGCGTTCGGCAAAACGCTGCGCGCCCGTGCCGAGGCCCGGAAAATCACGCGGCCAGGTGGATACCATGGTAATTTCAATTTGTTTTGCAGCTTGCGCTGGTGCTGCAACAGCTGCAGCTCCGGTTGCGAGGGCGGCGGCAACGCCACCTTTAAGTAGATCACGACGTTTCATTGATGATTCTCTCCGTTGTTATGGATATTGCTTGATTATATTTTTATAGTGATCAGGGGTTATGACTTCGAACCCCTGCATACAACGCTATCATTCTGGGACTTCTATGCGGACATTTCAAGTTTTAACACTTGCCCGGATATTCGCTGAGGGTTGTTTATGCTGTGCTTTCAACTGCTCCCAGGCAGCCTGGACCGGCGGGTTTACCGGGTTGCAGTTTGCGCCGAGAAAGCGATCCGGAATATTGTCCGGATGCAATACCACTTCAGGATGACCCTTGGGAAACGCGGTACTGTGATTGAAGAAAAGAAATCCATGTACCGGCATTCCGCCGGCGAGCAATTTTAATGCAGTCAGCTGATTTTCCAGTTCAAACAACGGATTTTCAAATTTAAAGCTCTTTTGACCTATTACCTGGGTCCATTCGGCAATACGTTCGGCGCAATATATGTTGCCACCGTAGGGTTTGTAGGCGATCAGCAGGATCGCGTCCTGAACCAGGGCAAGCCGATCGATAGTGTAATAACCAT
>JBATHL010000646.1:0-17667 GCA_049666745.1 Gammaproteobacteria bacterium | reverse complement strand
ACCGTGAAGTTGAGCTCTTGTTCGCGATTTAAATATCGCATGCGCGTGAACACATTGGTGATAAAACGCAAACGCTTCGCGCCCGCGAGATCATCCGACCAGACAAGGGGCTTGTTACCGTACATTTTTTTGAAAAACCAGGCGGCATCTTCGCCTTGTAATACAGTCTCGATTTCACGGGCGAGTTTCCTTGCCTTACTCAGACCCCAGGCCGGATGAATGCCGGCATGCACCACGACGGCCTTGTGTTCCTTGTCGTAATGCAACAGTGGTTGTGATTGCAACCAGTCAAGCAACTCACCACAATCGGGACTGTTGAGTATTTTGCGTAAATCCCTGGAAACGCGGATTTTCTGGATGCCATGATACAGCGCGAGCAAATGCAGGTCATGATTCCCCAGCACGGTAAGCGCACTGTTGCCCAGGGATTTAACAAGACGCAAGGTCTGCAATGATTCCGGACCCCGGTTGACCAGGTCGCCACAAAACCAGAGCGTATCCTCGGAAGGATCGAAATTGATTTTCTCCAGTAACCGACAGAGCTCGCTATAGCAGCCCTGAATATCGCCTATCGCGTATATCGCCACTGGATAACTAATGTAGTACCCGGGGAGTGGACAACACAAACTCCTCGATGGGTGCGTCGAAATGTGAGCCATCATCAGCAACCATCTGGTAACTGCCTTTCATCGTGCCCACTGCGGTTTCAAGCATCGTGCCTGACGTGTATACAAACTGCTCTCCGGGTTTCAGCAATGGTTGTTCACCGACAACCCCATCGCCACGTACTTCCTGGATTTTTGAATTAGAGTCGGTAATCACCCAGTGACGGGTAAGGAGTTGTGCGTTTTGCCTGCCTTTATTTTTTATTGTAATCGTGTAGGCAAACACATAGTAATTCTGTTCCGGATTAGACTGATCCTCGATATATCGAGTTTCCACGTCGACCTTGATATTGTTGAGTCCTGGTTCATTCATCTAGTCTAGTTTCCCGTTTATTATTGCAGCGACACATCATACCGCGACAGCTGCCTTGATATGCTCGTGACACTGGTAGTTCTTCAGTTCAAAGTCTTCGAAACGAAAAGCGAACAAGTCCTTCACCTGCGGGTTCAGCTCCATGGTCGGCATGGTAAAAGGTTCACGCTCCAGCTGTAAACGCGCCTGTGGTAAATGATTGGAGTATAAATGAGCATCGCCAAGCGTATGCACAAAGTCTCCCGGCTCGAGTTCCGTTGCCTGGGCTACCATCATCAGCAACAACGCATAGGATGCAATATTAAATGGAACCCCCAGAAAAACATCGGCGCTACGCTGGTAAAGCTGACAGGAGAGGCGCCCATCAGCAACATAGAACTGGAAAAAAGCGTGGCACGGCGGCAGTGCCATATTTTCAATCTCACCGACATTCCATGCACTGACGATAAGACGGCGCGAATCGGGATTGGTCTTGATGTCGCTCACCAGTTGCTGAATCTGGTCGACTACATGGCCATCAGCTGCTCTCCAGGAACGCCACTGTGCGCCATAAACGGGGCCCAGATCACCTTTTTCATCAGCCCATTCGTCCCAGATGCGCACCTTATTTTCCCGCAGATAGGCAATGTTGGTGTCACCCTGCAAAAACCACAACAGCTCATGAATGATTGAGTGCAAATGGAGCTTCTTGGTGGTAATAAGCGGAAATCCCTGACTTAGATCGAAACGCATCTGGTAACCAAAAACCGATCGGGTACCCGTACCGGTGCGATCTTTTTTGTCGCTACCCTGTTCGAGTACATGTCGCATCAAGTCAAGATATTGCTGCATTATTGCCGCCCCTTTTTGCCAGAATCAGCAGAATAACGCCAACTATAATCATTGGCAGCGATAATACAATGCCCCTTGTCAGCCATTCGCTATTCATCAAATAACCAATGTGCGCATCCGGCAAACGGATGAATTCCACGCTGCTCCTGGCGAGCCCATAGAGCAACAGGAAATACCCGGAAACCGTCATTACCGGGCGTGGTTTCGCCGATATCAGCCACAGGGCCAGGAACAGCAGAATTCCTTCGAGCAGCATTTCGTAAAGCTGGGTTGGGTGGCGCGCACTGAAACACAATGGCCCGGCGTAATCGATATATCGATCTGGCGGAAATTGTTCACAGGACAATTTCATCGCCCAGGGAACATTACCCGGTGCACCCCATAACTCGGCATTCATAAAGTTGCCAAAACGCCCGGCGGCCAGCCCCAGGGGCACCAACGGGGCGATAAAATCGGTTAATTCAAAAAACCTGCAGCCCAGTTTTCGCCGAAAAATTTCCATCGCCACCAGCACGCCGATAAAACCACCGTGGAAAGACATACCGCCTTCCCAGATCTTGAACAAGTACAGCGGGTTTTGCAGGAAACTGTCGAAATTGTAAAAAATCACCGAGCCGATTCGACCCCCGAGCACTACACCAAGTGCGCCATAAAAGATGAGGTCGTCGATCTGTTCGGGCTTGACTGGCGAATTTTCTGATGCAGCCCGGCGCCTGCCCAGCCACCAGGCACTGGCGAATGCGAACAGATACATGAGCCCATACCAGTGAACTTTGACCGGGCCGAGGGCAATCGCGACGGGATCTATCGATGGAAATGCAATCATTGCAGAATTATCTGATTCAAACTCATGAGTATGCCTGATCAGGGTGGTATTATCGCACGGAAATAATCCAGAGTGCAGCAACATGGCCAACGAACTTGCCGGGGAGTCCAGCCCCTACCTGCGCCAACACGCCGATAATCCGGTTAACTGGCTGCCCTGGTCGCAACAGGCGCTCGATAAGGCCCGCGAACAGAATAAACCGATCCTGTTATCGATAGGCTATTCTGCATGCCATTGGTGTCACGTGATGGCACATGAATCCTTCGAAGATGCGGCAACCGCCGCCTTGATGAATCAACATTTCATCAATATCAAGGTAGACCGTGAAGAACGCCCCGACATCGATCGAATTTACCAGACTGCACATCAATTGATCGCCCGCCGACCCGGTGGCTGGCCGCTGACGATGTTCTTATCCCCCGATAGCTGCGTGCCCTTCTTTGGTGGCACCTATTTTCCGGATAAGCCCAGGCACGGCATGATCGCGTTTACCGATTTACTCGAGCGTGTGGCCGAAATATTTCAGCAGGAACCAGGCAAGATAAAAGAGCAGGGCCAGGCTATACAGCAGGCGCTGATAGACATCGAGATGCGTGAAAACCAGAACCAGCGCGCGGCGGATATCGGTGCGTTAATGACCTTTGACAGCCAGTTACTTGAAGCACATGACGCTGAATTCGGTGGCTTTGGGCAGGCGCCGAAGTTTCCCCAACCCGCTATCCTGTTGCAGGCCCTGCAGCGCGCTTTTCACCGCTCACCCGGGGATCCGGTCTATGCGGCAATCGATTTCAGCCTGCAGCAAATAGTTCTGGGCGGGATCCAGGACCACCTCGGCGGTGGGTTCTACCGCTACTCGGTGGACGATAAATGGATGATCCCGCATTTCGAAAAAATGCTCTATGACAACGGCCAGTTACTACAGGTTTTTGCACAGGCTTTCCGCTTGACCGGCAAACCGTTGTTTGCTGATGCCGCGGATGGCATCGTGACCTGGCTGGAACGTGAAATGCGCACCGATTCAGGCGCATTTTACGCGGCACTCGATGCCGATTCCGAGGGTATCGAAGGCAAGTTTTACCTGTGGACGCCAGCCGAAGTCGAGCAAATCATCGGTAGTGAAGCGTACCCGGCATTCGCCTGGCAGTTTGGGCTCGATCAGGCGGCCAATTTCGAGGGCGCATGGCATTTACACAGCTACTACGATACCCAACAGGTGCGCGAAAAGTTTAATCTCGACGAACAGGAGTACGCGGCGCTAAAGACAGGCACACGCGAACAGTTGCTCGCGGCTCGGGCAACTCGCATCCGCCCCGGGCTCGATGACAAGGTATTGACCAGCTGGAACGCACTGGTGATTCGCGGACTGGCATCCGCTGCCCGTATTTTTATGCGTCAGGACTATTTCGACATCGCCCAGCGATGTCTGCGCGCGATTAAGAATGAATGCTGGCAAGATGAAAGATTACTTGCATTGAGCCCCACCGACGACAGGCTGCTGCCAGCTTATCTCGACGATTACGCACATCTGCTACAGGCGATTCTCGATTGTCTGCAGTACGAGTGGAGCGATATCGATTTGGCGTTCGCCGTCAAACTGGCCGATCAATTACTGGATTACTTTGCCGATCAGGCCCATGGCGGCTTCTTTTTTACCGCCAGCGATCACGAAAAACTGATCCAGCGACCGAAGTCCTGGCCAGACGAAGCAATGCCAAGCGGCAATGCGGTAGCCGCTCTGGCCCTGCACCGCCTGGGATTGTTAACCGGGCGCCAGGCTTATACTCAAACCGCAGAAAAAGCGTTGCAATCGGTGGCTGATAATGTCAACCAGATTCCCTTTCACGCAGCCAGCTTCGTGGCCCTGCTCGAAGCGGTGAACAGACCACCGTATCAAATTATCCTGCGCGGCGAACCGGCTATCCTCACCCGGTGGCGCGCACAGATACTACCGCGGCTGAAACCAGACCAGATGGCTTACTTTATTCCCTATGACGCCAAAGATTTACCGCAGGAGATCGCCCAAAAGTCAAGTGACAAGCCGATTAGCGCGTGGATTTGCGAAGGCTTCAGTTGCCGCCCACCCGTGCACGACCTTGACTCGTTACTGGCTATCCTGCAAACCGGGGTATGACAGGTGGTTCTAAAAGAACAACACCAGCACCCAGACGACGGTTGTTAAGATAAATGCCATTGCGACTGCTGCGGATGCCATGTCTTTGGCGCGACCCGAAAGTTCATGTCGCTCTTCACCGATGCGATCTACCACCGCTTCCAGGGCCGAGTTCAGAATTTCAGTCAGCGGCAGCAGCATTACGCTCGACACCAGCAAAGCTTTCTCGATGCCGTTGTCGCCGAGATACAGGCCCAGTGGAATCATCACAATACACAACCAGAGCTCCTCGCGAAACGCGGCCTCGTTACGATAAGCCGCACACACACCCTTCCAGGAATGTCCAGTCGCCCTGATTATTCGGAATAATCCCGTGCTGCTTTTTTTCGCCATGCCGACTCCAGACCCAATGGCTGCCGCGCTTTTACCCTTGCAACCGCGCGGCGCTACTCATCGCAAGCTAGCTGACTAATCGTCTTCGGCTATGCTATCTGTATAAGCTTCTGCGTCGAGTAAATTCTCGACTTCTTCCTGATCTTCCAGCGCAATCTTATACATCCAGCCATCGCCATAGGGATCGTTGTTGATTTTTTCCGGCGCGTCCTCGAGTTGATCGTTGACTTCGATAATTTCTCCGGACAGCGGAGCATAGGTATCGGAGGCCGCCTTGACCGATTCGATGACCCCAACCGAGTCACCTGCGGCAACCGTGCTGCCCTGCTCGGGTAATTCGACATAGACAAGATCACCCAGCAGTTCCTGGGCATGATCGGATACTCCGATCGTTGCGATATCGCCTTCCACCAGGGCCCATTCATGCGTAGACAAAAACTTCAGTTCTGTTGGCACTTCACTCATTTATTATTACCCCCATTGGTTAACATTGACTTTCCCTCGCGTACGAAGGGAAGCTTAACAATTTCCGCCTTCAACAACTTGTTGCGCACCTCGACTTCAACCTGGCCAGTAACGCCGGCGGGAACTCGAGCCATTGCTATCGATTGCTGTAGCGTCGGTGAATAACTTCCCGAGGTGATTTCACCGTTGCCCTGCGCGGTTATCACCGGCAAATGGTTGCGTAAAACACCTTTGTCTAATAATAACAGACCGACGAAACTTTGCTGTACACCCGCTGCCAGCTGCTCCTCGAGCGCGGCTTTGCCGATAAAATCACGCTCATCCTTCATCGCCAGGGTCCAGCCCAGACCCGAAATGAGCGGGCTGGTGGTTTCGTCCATGTCAGCCCCGTACAGGTTCATCCCCGCCTCGAGACGCAGGGTATCACGGGCCCCTAGACCGCAGGGCGCGATGCCAGCAGCCAGCAGGCGATTCCACAGATCCGCGATCTGCTCACTTAACATCAGGATTTCAAAGCCGTCTTCCCCGGTATACCCGGTGCGCGCGACAAAGCAATCATCGAACTCGGCGCCCTGAAAGCGAGCCAGCTGCTGCAACGTTTCCTGCTGATATTCGGCAAACAGTTTTATCGCCTTATCTCTTGCGTTCGGTCCCTGCACCGCGAGCAAGGCGACATCGTCACGAAACCTGAGCTTGAGATCCGGGAAAGATTGCGCCTGTTGCTCGAGCCAGGCCAGGTCTTTTTCGCGTGTGGCCGAGTTGATGACCACCCGATAAAAATTGTCACGCAGATAATAAACGATCAGGTCGTCAATCACTCCGCCCTGGGAATTGAGCATGCAGCTATACAACGCTTTACCCGTGAGGGTCAGTTTGGCTACGTCGTTGGCGAGCAGGTACTGCAGGTAGGTTTTGGCATCGTCTCCGCTGACATCAACGACGGTCATATGCGAGACGTCGAACATCCCCGCGTCGGTACGCACCGTTTCGTGCTCGGTAATTTGCGAGCCATAGTTAATCGGCATGTCCCAGCCGGCAAAATCGACGATTTTGGCGCCGGCATCGAGATGGCACTGGTAGAGTGGTGTTTTGTTTCCCATCGGTGATTTACCTCTGCTCGGGTAATACCCGTCAATCGTGGCCAGCACAGAGAATAGAGCCTGTCAGGCTCGAATAAAAGAACTAATTACAGACCAGGCTGCCCGGTTCCCCATCGATTTCTTGCTGAACTTCCCCATTTCAACCCCGGCATTGCTTTCGCCGATTGCTGCAAATTATCAATCAAATCCCTTCAGGTGATGTTTTGTATTGCCTTTCCCAACAATGCTCGCTTAAACCATGGGGTTTCATCGACGACGCGCATACCGAGATCACGCAACCGGGTAACCCATTTCTGGTCCAGTCCATAGATCCATTTCAACGCGCCGAAACTGTTGCCGGCAACCCAGGTTTCACTTTTGCGTTGGCGTGCGTAACGGCGCAGTTGTTTTTGCCGGATATAATCCGACCGATCACCAACCAGTTGCGTGAGTACTTCGACATCACTGAAGCCGAGGTTAACCCCCTGGCCGGCGAGCGGATGCACGCCATGCGCCGCGTCTCCGATCAGCAGTACCCGATCTTTTAGCCAGTGTTGACAGTGATGCCAACCGAGCGGAAAGCTCATTCGTGCGCTACAGGAACTGACCCTGCCGAGTCTAAACTCGAAAGCTTCACCGAGAGCATCGCAAAACTCGTCATCATTGGCACTGGCAATCTGTGCCGAAAGCTCATTGTCGCAGGACCAGACGATCGAGCTCTGTCCGTTAGCCAGCGGTAAAAACGCTAATGGCCCGGTGCTCAGGAAACGCTGCCACGCTGTATGGCGATGGGGATACTCGGTTTCGACGTTGGCGACGATGGCCGTCTGCCGGTACTGCCCATGCTGCACATCGATCCCGGCCAGAGCCCGCGTGGGTGAATTACGCCCATCCGCAGCCAGCAACAGTCCAGCAGTGAGACAACACCCCGAAACTAGCCGCAGCTCGACCCCCTGGGCGTGGTTTTGGAGTAAAGTTTCGATCTGATCGGGCATAAACCATTCTATCCGTGATTCACGTTCGCAGACCTGGTACAGGGTCTGCTGTAATAGTCGATTCTCGACGATCGCACCGAGATTGCTGCGCGCCAGATCAACTGCATCGAAGGCAACGCTAGCCGAACCATGCTGGTGCCAGATATGCATCTGTTCGTAATAGCAGACACGCTCATCAGCCAGCTGCTGCCAGACACCAAGCCGCTGCAGGATGCCGCGTGAACGCGGACTAATCGCCGACACTCGCAGGTCGTAAGCCTCGTCGGGATGATTGATGTTGTCGCGCGGGGCTGCCGCCTCAATAACTGCAACGCGAAAACCTTTGCCAGCCAGCGCCAATGCAGTACAGGCACCGACCATCCCGGCACCTACGACTATGACATCGAAACTGGCAGAACTCACAAATGCCCCCGCAACAGACGATTACCGCCGAAAGTCATACCCATGCCAGCCAGCGCGGCCTGGGCTTTCAGCGCCGGTACCAGATCGAGCAGGCTAAGTCCCGCCGCACGTAAATGATCGAACAATGGCAACTCGTTTGAAAACAATGTAACCAGGCCGTCGCCATATCTAATCACCTGGCGCTGCTCCTGCAGACGCAACATTTCATACTCATCTGCAAGCGCGGCTAACCCGTTAGCATCGAGATCCACCATCGACGGTTCGCTGAGCAATTCATACAGGCAGGCAATATCACGCAGCGACAGATTAAAGCTTTGTCCGGCAACCGGATGCAGTGCATTGGCCGCGTTGCCGACCAATAGACAGCGCCCGCTTTGCAACGCATCTGCGCGGGTTCGCTTAATGGGAATCGAAAAGCGCTTACCGACGGCTTCGATCAAGCCGAGGCGAAAACCGAAGCAGTCTTGCAAAGCCGCAGCAAATTCGACCTCGTCCTGCACGCATGCCTCTGCCGCCTGTGACGGGGTCAGCGTCCACACACAGGCATAACGCTTGCCTCCCAGGGGCAGCATCGCCAACGGCCCCTGCGGCGTGAAACGTTCGTAAGCGGTATCGATTTTCGGTTTACTGACCTCGACGTTGCTGATGACGACCGCCTGGCCATAGTCGATCGTTTGATGGCTAATGCCGAGCGCGGCTCGCGCCGGCGAAAGCGCGCCATCGGCAATCAGTGCAAACCTTGCTTCAAGCTGCTGCAAACGCCCTTTTTTACGATAACCGATGTCGACCGTGGCATGCTGGGTAATCGATTCGAATTCGGCTTCTTGCTGCAGCTTTATATTCCCTGAAGCCTCGACGGCGTCCAGCAGGCAGCGTCCCAGCGCCTGATTTTCTATGACGTAACCCATTGCGTCCAGCTGGTATTCTGCCGCCTGCAGCCGGGTCACACCCCATCGTCCACGCGACGAAATATGGATGTGCCGAATCGGCGCCGCGCGCGCTTCGATCTGCGACCAGATTCCAAGCGCCCTGAAAATTTGTACGCTGCTCGCAGAAAGCGCGATCGATCGCGCGTTCAATCCATCGGCTTGCACTTGCTCGAGATTTCCCGCCTCGATTATCGTTATGCTGCGCTTTGCATGCTGCAATGCCAACGCAGCACACAGGCCGACCAGGCCACCACCGATTATCGCAATATCACGCATTCAACTCGCCATCAGGGCTTCGATCTCAGTGGCCTTGCGGGGCAGCGCATCAGTCAGAATCTCGTGGCCCTGACGCGTGACCAGAACATCGTCTTCGATACGAATTCCGATATTCCACCACTTGCGATGGACCCCACGGCTACGCGCTGGAATGTAGATCCCGGGCTCGATCGTCATCACCATGCCCGGCTCGAGCAAACGCCACTGATCACCCACCTTGTAATCACCGACATCGTGGACATCGAGTCCAAGCCAATGGCCGGTGCGATGCATGTAAAATTTCCGGTAAGCCTGTTCCTTGATCAGTTTGGCGACCGTGCCTTTAAGCAGTTTAAGCTCTACCAGCCCCCGCGTAATAACACGTACTGCCGCATTGTGAGGATCGTTCCAGTGGTTGCCTGGCAAGACCTTCTTAACCGCGGCCTGGTGAGCGGCAAGCACGATATCATAAACCTCGCGCTGGGCATTCGTGTAACTGCCGTTGACAGGAAAGGTACGTGAGATATCCGAAGCATATCCTTCGACTTCACAGCCGGCGTCTATCAACAACAAATCACCGTCATGCAACTCGTCGTTATTTTCGGTGTAATGCAGGATACAGCTATTGGGGCCTCCACCGACAATCGCCGGGTAGGCATGCTGCGCATTATGATGGCGATACTCGTGATCGAACTCAGCCGCTATTTGATACTCATGCATGCCAGGTGCACATAGTTGCATCGCACGCTGATGCGCGCGGACGCTGATCGCCGCAGCCTTGCGCATCAGGCGCAGTTCTTCGCGACTCTTGTAGAGCCGCATGTCATGCAGCAAGTAGTCCAGTGCAACGAATTCGGAGGGTACATGCAGTCCACGACTGGACTGTTGTTTGATATGACTTACCCAGCCTATCAATTTTTTATCGAAATCCGGATAGCGACCCATGATATTGAAGATACTATCGGTGCCTTCGAGCAGGCCTGGCAGTATGTCGTCGATATCGTCGATCGGGAAAGAGTCGTCCGCAGCATAGCTTTCGATAGCGCCTTCCTGACCGGCGCGCCGTCCGTTCCAGGTCTCCTGCTCGGGATCCTTTTCTCGACAGAACATGATGTATTCGCCGTGTTTGCGACCAGGTTTCAACACCATCACCGCGTCGGGTTCGTTAAACCCGGTAAGGTAGAGGAAATCGCTGTCCTGGCGGAAAGGAAAATGGGCATCGCGATTGCGAATAATTTCAGAGGCAGAGGGCAGAATCGCGATTGTATTCTTACCCATCATCTTCATTAACTGACTGCGGCGGCGTTTAAATTCGGTTGATTTCATCTTTTGACTCTTGCTTAAATCTACGGTCTTTCCTTCGCTCTCTTGCTATCCCTTTGCTCTCTTGCCCTCCCTTCGCTCCACTACCATCCCTTTTTTTCTGTCATCCCCGCGCAAGCGGGGATCTGGTAGCGCCGGCGCGTTGCGAGATTCCCGCTTGCGCGGGAATGACTGCTCACCTATTAATGTACGCTTGATGTAGCCTTGAGCGGATTCAATGACTCATTCAACAACAACGTTGCCACGCGCACATGTTCGACAATTTCAGTATACTGCTGTTCGCTCTCATCGCTGGTTTCTTCGTCGTAGCCGAGCTTACTGATTTCGAGCAGATCTGACAAACACTCGCGCGATTCATCGTCGAGGGAATCTCCGGCGGCGGCACCGCCAGCGCCGAAACCATACAGGAACCCCTGACACCACCCCGCCAGACCCAACAGGCGCAGGCCAAAATCATCGGTATCATCGGGTAACAGCAATTCGAAACTCAAGTCTTCGTTATTAAGCTGCTCGCGAGTTTGTTCGAAGAGTTGCTCGAGCACGCTGAGCTGTTCCGCAGCCAGCACATTTCCTTTATCGGGCAGTTCGTCCAGTGTATGCCCCAGCCAGGCTGCGAAACCGGCATTGTCGATCAGCAAAGCACTCAGGGTACCGTGCGACTCGGCGGCATCGGCAGTCGCGCCCAGTTGTTCCAGCGCGGCCTGCACCATATCGAAATCCGGCATTGTAGAAAACTCGTAGTTTTGTATAATTTTCGTATTCTAGCACCCGTACCCAGCAGCAAAAAACAACTGCATGTTGACCTGCACTGCATAAGGCCTGATGATTGCACTATGGATTCCGAAAAAAACGTATATACCGAAGACGACCTCAGACAACTTGAGCAGCGTATTGACGAGCTCATCGACACTGTAGGTTCACTTAAAAACGAAAATTCCAGCTTGCGCCAGCAAAAAGACAAGCTGGTTACCGAACGCTCTCAGCTGATCGAAAAAACCGAAATGGCGCGCAGCCGGGTTGAGGCGATGATTTCACGCTTGCGATCACTCGAACTAGGCTCATGACAGACGCTCAACCGATAAACATTTCCATTCTCGACAAGGATTACAAGGTCGCCTGTCCACCCGGCGAGCAATCGGCACTGCTGGAATCCGCCAAGTTCCTCGACAATAAAATGCGCGAAATCCGCGACACCGGCAATATCATGGGCTCCGAACGCATTGCGGTTATCACTGCTTTGAATATGGCCAATGATTTGCTGCATACCAGCAATGTGGATAAAGAAATAGGCAAGGAACTGCCCCCGCGTCTCAAAGACCTGGAAAGTAAAATCTCCCGCGTCCTCGAACAGTCCCGTCAATTAGAAATCTAATCCCTATTAGAAATTTAAATTGTACTTTTGGGTAAAACCGAGCCATAGTAGATTGATACCGACTGCGGTGTTCGTTAGCATCCATCATAATCCTTGAGCCTATTTATCAATCTCGGGGATTTCCGTGCAACACTGGTGTGCATGCCTGATTCGTCGGGTAGCCTGATGGGTTGCCAATAACCCCACCTGAACCTTTGGTTCAAGGTTGATAGATTTGCGACGGCACCGCGGTTGGTATCTCCACTGCCCCCGTACTTACCTGTCTTGCTTACTCTATACTTACAGCTGCCTGCTGGTAAGGCAGTCTAAACCAGGGCTATTATTTCAGAAATAGTTCGTAGGCTTTGTTTTCCGTCTCGTTCCAATAAGGAATTTTCAGACTCTTGAGAAAGGCATTGAAGGCCTTGTTATCACTTTTATCGACCTGGAATCCCATCAGGATACGGCCGAAATTGGAGCCGTGATTGCGGTAGTGGAACAGGCTGATGTTCCAGCGATTACCCACCTTCATCAAAAAATTTAATAACGCGCCCGGTTTTTCCGGAAACTGAAAACGATAAAGCAGCTCGTTGCTGACGCTTTCACCTGGATGGCCGCCAATCATATAACGGGTATGCAGTTTGGCGACCTCGTTGCCTGTCATATCAACGACCCTGTAACCTTTGGCATCAAGCTTCGCGATAAGCTTGTTTTTTTCATCAACGCCGTGGGTGAGCTGAATTCCGGCAAAGACATGCGCCGTATTGGCATCAGCATAACGGTAATTGAACTCGGTGATCGAACGATGCCCGATTAACTGACACAACTTCTTGAAACTGCCGGGCCGTTCCGGAATTTCAATCGCTAACAGCGCCTCGCGCTCCTCGCCCAGCTCGGCGCGTTCAGAGACATGTCTTAAACGATCGAAGTTCATATTGGCGCCACAGTTGATCGCTACCAGTGTTTGCCCCTTGATGTCATGCGTTTCGACGTACTTCTTCAATCCGGCAAGTGACAGCGCGCCCGCAGGCTCGCATATAGCCCGGGTATCTTCGTAGGTATCCTTGATCGCCGCACACATTTGATCAGTCGAAACGAGGATCACATCATCGACCAGATCCTTGATCATCGACCAGGGATTTTTACCAACCTGCTTTACGGCGACGCCGTCGGCGAAAATACCCACCTCTTTCAATTTCACCCGTCGTCCCGCCTTGCGCGCCTCATAGAAACAGGCGGCATCGTCCGGTTCGACACCGATAATCCGGATTTCCGGCTTGACCGCTTTGATAAATCCGGCGATACCCGCAATCAGGCCACCGCCACCAACGGCCACGAAAATCGCATCGATATGGCCCGGGTGCTGGCGAATAATTTCATGCGCGATGGTGCCTTGACCCGCCATCACGTCGAAATCGTCGAAGGGATGGATAAATGCGAGGCGCTCCTTCGCGGCGAGCTTCAGAGAATATTCCTTGGCGGCATCGAAATTTTCACCATACAAAACCGCTTTCGCACCGTAGGATCTGACGGCCGTTACCTTGATATCAGGTGTCGTGGTCGGCATGACGATGGTTGCCTTGAGATGCAGCTTCTTCGCCGCAAGCGCCACCCCCTGCGCATGATTGCCCGCAGAGGCGGTAATCACACCCTTCAGGTCGGGATTTGCCTTTAGCTCCTGGTATATCTTGTTGAAAGCGCCACGACATTTGAACGAAAACACGGGCTGCAGGTCTTCGCGCTTGATAAAAACCTGGTTATCGAAGCGTTTCGAAATACGCGGCATGTGATCCAACGGGGTTTCTCGGGCAACATCGTACACCCTCGCGGTTAACACTTTTTCTAGAAATTTTTCCTTGCGCATAGTTCGTGCTTGCTTGTGTCTGAAATTTATTAGTAAAACCGCGCTATTACTTGCGCGGACAGCAGGTGATTATCATAATTGATTGCATACGACGCAACAGGTAAATCCATGACGCCCGAAGATAAAAAACGCAACGCCGCAGAGGCCGCAGTCGACTACGTCAAACCTGACTCGGTTATCGGGGTCGGCACCGGTTCGACAGTAAACCACTTTATCGACCTGCTTGCCGGGAAAATGGCTGATCGAATCACGGCCGCGGTTTCCAGTTCCGAAGCCTCGAGCGAGCGATTACGCGGGCATGGTATCAAGGTCGTCGATCTAAATGAGATTGGCAATCTCGATTTGTATGTCGATGGCGCCGACGAATCGAACCATCAGCTGCAGCTGATCAAGGGCGGTGGCGGCGCTCTGACCCGGGAAAAAATCGTCGCCGCGGCAAGCCGGGAATTTGTCTGTATCGCTGACGACAGCAAACTGGTAACCACGTTGGGAGATTTTCCACTACCGCTGGAAGTAATTCCGATGGCTCGCGAACTGGTGGCAGCTGAATTGCGCAAGCTCGGTGGCGAGCCGCGCCTGCGCGAGGATTTCGTCACCGACAATGGCAATCAAATCCTCGATGTACATGGACTCCAGATCAGCAATGCGCTCGATATGGAGACCAGAATCAATCAGCTCGCCGGTGTAGTCTGTGTCGGCCTGTTTGCCCACCGACCGGCCAATGTCTTGATCCTCGGCACCGACGATGGCGTCCGTGCCTGCCATCCGGCGACGTGAGTGTCGCGATGGTACACAGCCAAAAAAAAGCCCGCATTGGCGGGCTTTTTTAAAACCTGTATGTCTCTTAACGCTTCGAGAACTGTACACCGCGACGGGCTTTGCGCAGTCCCACTTTTTTGCGCTCGACTTCACGTGCATCGCGAGTGACAAAGCCTTCACTGCGTAACGCTGCGCGAAAGGTTTCGTCGTACTTCAGCAGGGCACGGGTAATACCAAGGCGAATTGCGCCGGCCTGGCCACTGGGACCACCACCGGAAACATTGACGTTGATGTCAAATTTATCCATCAGATCGACGGTTTGCAGCGGTTGACGCACCACCATGCGCGAGGTTTCACGACCGAAATAATCTTCGATGCTTTTCTTATTGATCGTAATCGCGCCCTTGCCCGCGGTCAGATAGACCCGTGCAGCTGAGCTCTTGCGACGACCGGTACCGTAATATTGTTCGACTGCCATAATTTGACCTGTTAGATTTCCAGAGGCTGAGGTTGTTGTGCAGTATGACTGTGAGCGTCACCCGCGTAAACCTTCAGCTTTTTAAACATCGCGCGTCCAAGAGAGTTCTTGGGCAGCATACCTTTGACCGAGTGCTGGATAATCCTTTCCGGATGATCCTGGCGTAACTGCGACAGGCTGGTTGATTTCAGGCTGCCGATGTAACCAGTGTGATGGTGGTACATCTTGTCAGTTTCCTTGTTGCCGGTAACGCGTATTTTTTCCGCATTGATGACGATGATGTAGTCTCCGGTATCAACGTGCGGGGTATACTCGGGCTTGTGCTTGCCGCGTAAACGACGCGCAACTTCTGTCGATAGGCGACCGAGCACCTTGTCGGTGGCATCGATTACATACCAGTCGCGTTTTACCGTTTCGGATTTTGCGCTGAAGGTTTTCATACTAATTCCTGATAAGCTGCCGTTTAAGGCGTTGACTTCTTTCACAAAGGGCGCGAATACTAACGGATAAGCAGGCGCTTGACAAGCCGTAGAACCCTGTTTTAAAGGGATATTTAATGGCCTGGAACAATATCCTGATTTTACTGATAATATGCGCCTTCACAGCAGGTTTTTAAGCTGATTTGATGGGAATTTAAATGCGTAAACTGAGTTTTACCGATCGTTTACTCGAAGAACTGCAACACGGCCTTGATACCAGCCATTTGCGGCCCGCAGCCACGACCCGGGCTTATCCCGCAGATGGCAGCGAGCAAGGCGAATTATCGCCGCAGGAGTTGGCCCGGGTCGCCGGTTTGATGCGCGTCAACAATGCCGGCGAAGTCGCCGCACAGGGACTCTATCGCGGCCAGGCATTGACCGCGCGGCAGCAGGCTCTCAGCGCGGCGATGAATGAAGCCGCCGAAGAAGAAAACGAGCATCTTAACTGGTGCCAACAGCGATTAGCCGAACTCCATCAACCCCGCAGCCTGTTCGATGGTGTCTGGTACTGGGGCTCGTTTACGATTGGCGCCCTGGCCGGAGCCGCGGGCGACAGGTGGAGTCTAGGTTTCGTCAAGGAAACTGAACAGCAGGTCTGTAACCACCTCGACCGTCATCTCGAACGCCTGCCCAAGCAGGACCAGCGCAGCCGTGCGATCATCGAAGCCATGCGTGAAGATGAATTACGCCATGCCGTCAACGCCGCAGAGGCAGGTGCTGCCGAGCTTCCACAAGTGGTAAAAACTGCAATGACAATGGTAAGCAAGGTCATGACATTTACCGCCTACCGCATCTAGCCACCCGGCTCATCTGCGTAAAAGCAATGACGCAGTGTAAGATTCGCAGTTAGATGGAAACGACGATTCCTGTCAGTCGAGGTTGACGACTTCGAAGTCGTGGGTGATTGCGGCTGTTTTGGCGAGCATGCGCGACGCTGAACAATACTTGTCGGCAGATAACTCCACCGCCCTGGCAACCCTGTTTTGATCCAGATCCTTGCCACTGACGATGAAACGCACGTGAATTTTGGTGAATACTTTAGGAATATCCTCGGCGCGCTCGGCTTCGAGTTCGACCTCACAATCAACCACCTGCTGGCGCGATTTACGCAGAATAGATATAACGTCGAACGCGGTACAGCCACCCAGCCCGAGTAGCAGCATTTCCATCGGCCGCACCCCGAGATTACGCCCGCCGGCTTCGGCAGCACCGTCCATCACCACCGAGTGACCACTGCCGGATTCGCCGACAAACGACATGTGCTCCAGCCACTTGACTCTGCACTTCATAGCTAATACCTATTAATGTTCAATTGCCCTTTTTGTGCTATGTTTAATAACTAGCGAGAACAGATTATTACAAATATGTCAGTTAATCCCATCACAAAAATTGCACCGCGGTTAAATCCGGCTCTGGATAACTTTCTGCATCACTGTCACAGTAAAAAATATGCGACGCGCAGTACCATTATCCATGCGGGAGACGAATCGGAGACCCTGTACTATATCATCGACGGTTCAGTGAGCGTAGTCATCGAAGACGAAGACTGTAACGAAATCGTGCTCGCTTACCTCAACCCGGGTGATTTCTTCGGCGAAATGGGTTTGTTCGAAGAAGACACCAAACGTAGCGCCTGGGTTATCACACGTACCAATTGTGAGCTCGCGGAGATTCACTACACCCAGTTCATGCAACTGGCCAAGGAGACACCTGAAATTCTGTTTCAACTGTCTTCACAATTAGCCAGCCGTCTCCGCAACACCAGCCGCAAGGTCAGTAATCTCGCGTTCATGGATGTCACCGGACGCGTCGCACGCACCCTGCTCGATCTTGCGCGCGAACCCGATGCAATAACCCACCCGGACGGAATGCAAATAAAAATCACGCGCCAGGAAATTGCCAAGATTGTCGGTTGTTCGCGCGAAATGGCCGGACGGGTAATGAAAACCCTCGAGGAAGACGGCCTGATCACGGCACACGGCAAGACCATCGTCGTTTTCGGTACACGTTAGCACCCTTACCAGCTTAATCAAGGCATTCCCCCCGGCTACTGTCTTCTGTCATACCGCGGCTCGACCGCGGTATCCAGAAATAGCTGACCGAGTCTGGATCCCGCGATCAAGTCGCGGGATGACAAAGTTGTATGAAGT
>JBATHL010000645.1:0-5720 GCA_049666745.1 Gammaproteobacteria bacterium | reverse complement strand
ACATTCGAGAAAACCCTGCTTGACTGTGCGCTGGAAGCCACCCACGGACGCAAACAGGACGCTGCGCGACTACTCGGCTGGGGCAGAAATACCCTGACTCGCAAACTCAAAGAGCTGGGTTAAAAGGTAACGGGTCAACCCTGGCTTTCAAGTTACCATCAGTTCTTTGAAGCCATCCCGGTTTTTCTTGAGTCATCCCCGCGTGTATTTATGTCATCCCCGCGAAAGCGGGGATCTTGCAATGATGGCACTGTTACGAGATCCCCGCTTTCGCGGGGATGACTCGAGGTAGTGGCGATGACTCGAAGTAGTGGCGATGACTCGAGGTAGCGGGGATGACTCGAAGTAGTGGCGATGACCCGAAGTAGCGGCGATGACTCGAAGTAAAGGGGATGACCCGAAGTAGCGGCGATGACTCGAAGTAGTGGGGATGACTCGAAGTAGTAGGAATGACGCGAAGTAGTAGCGATGACAGAGAGCCCTCGCGCAGGAATGGCGCCAGGGTTTGGAGATGACTGGCTACGTGGTCAGGCAGAGATGCATTTCATGTAGGCCTGCTCCAGGGTTGCGCCCTGGTAACGCTGCATGCAGTCGGCCGGGGTGCCCTGGTACTTCATTTCACCGTCGTGCAGAATACCGAAACGATCGCAAAGATCTTCGGCATCGGCGAGCAAATGGGTACTGTATAAAACCGTGCGCTCGGCGGATTTCTCTTTGCGCATCAATTCCTTGAAATGGTAACGCGCCCGCGGATCGAGCCCGCTCAGCGGTTCATCCAGAATCAGTAAGCGCCGCTCCAGCATGAAACAACTGACCAGTCCCAGCTTTTGCACCATACCCTTGGAGTAGCCTCCCACCCTGGAGTCGAGCCGGTCGGGTGGGAAATCAAGGCGCTCGGCCAGATCGATGTATTTCTCCTGGCCGGGCTTCTGCCGATAAACTGCGGCGATGAAATCGAGGTACTGGCGACCGGTTATATTCTTCTTGACGTCGAACTTTTCCGGCAGGTAGGCGATCTGATCACGACTATTTCGAGCCTGGTTATCGGCTCCGAAGATGCGGATCTCTCCACCGGGTCCGGGGCGGATCAAATCCAGGACCAGTTTGATCAGGGTCGACTTGCCCGCACCATTGACCCCGGCGATGGCATAATACTGTCGCTCGTCAACCTCGAGATCGAGGGTTTTCAGAATATCGAGCCCCGGGACCGAGTAACTGATACCGGATAATGTCAACGCCTGCTTCATAAAACAAAAATGGCCTGCCAGATTGGCAGGCCATTATCTGCGATTACGTGAGAAAATTACAGGCGGAACGCCATGTCATATCTCGTGTCATCATCGTACGTGGCACTACCCGGGACGGTGCCGTCATTCATATTATCTGTCGCTGAATCGTTTGACTGAATGCGCCCGGTATCAGCTGCTCCGTCATCCAGTCGAGCCTCGAGAATTCTGCCGACCGGACCTTCGATCTGGCCGAAAATTACCGCATGGCCGGCGATACCGAGAGATCCGTTCTGAATCCCGATCAGACCGCCATAGGCACTGGTCGGACGAGCGGCATCGACACCGCTACCGCCGGGGATCAGTCCAGCCGATCTCAAATGACCAAAAAATTTGGACGTTTCTTCAGCCGAAGTACCCGCAGTCCAGGGAGTAGTTCCCTGAATGACGGTTTTCCAGTCATTGCCGTCGCCAATTACGCCATCACCATCACCATCTGCCTGGCCGGCAACCCAGCCTTGCCCACCATCAACCACGGCATCAAAGTAAACGTTGAAGCGAGAGGTTGCGTTACCATCATCACCCGGCAACTGCAAATACCGATCCTGGTAGGAAAACATCGCCGCGGCGACACCGGCGTTATCGGATTCGATTCGCTTGAGCTTGGCATTGGTAATCATTTCCTGGCCCTTGAGGACGCCACCGATCAGCAGCCCCACGATAACCAGCACGATTGCGATTTCTACTAACGTGAAACCTTTCTGTTTTGTTAACTGCATGGAATTCTCCAGTTGTGTTTTCAATTGTACCTGGGGAATATTAAGCATTTAACGTGCCAACAAGAATAAAACCTTATAATTCCTGGTAACTTAGGAAAATTCCGCTTCAATCCTGAGGCGGTTGTCGGGATTCGAACAGCTTTTGTTGGAAATCCAACAGCTTGCCTTCGAGGAAGCGTTTTTCGTCAGGATCGTGTACCGCGTCCGTTTGCAGCAATGCTTCGATCAGCGCGATCGCCGATTCCAGTTCGTTCAGCTCGGCGAGCAGTAAAAACTGGAAGTCACGCGCCCAGTTCGGCATTTCGACACTCGCCGGTTGTTGCGCGAGCTTTTCCGCCATGGCGAGCGCAAGCTCCAGGTCGTCGAGCTTGTACTTGGAGATTACAGTCGCCTCGGCAAGTCGACGCCAGTGCAGCTGCGGGTCATCGTCGAAGCGGCGCTGTATGAATCCAAGAATCGCGCGCAATCGCGCCTGGTCATTAGTCGTGGTATAGACCCGGGAGGCCAACAGCATCGGGTATTCCGTGCCCGGACTGGTCTCGGTAATTCGGTCGAGCCACTCGATCAATACCTCGTAATCGATCAGGCTGTAGCGGAAATGCTGACCGGCCTGGTTATCATGCAGCTGCAGACGAATCGCCAACAGGTAGCCCAGCAGTTGCTCGGAACCCATTGCAATGCCGCGATAGACCGGCGCACTCAGGGGTTTGTCGAGCGCCTGGTAGTCTAGCGCCGTTTGCGCCCGGTTGGCATGATGATAAAACAGCTGGCAGGCAAACAGGACCAGAAAGCCCAGCAGCAACGGGCGCGGCAGCAACATCAACGGGCGCTCACCACGACGCACTAGAGGTTGAACTCCTTGCGATAGAAATCGATCAGGCATACCGCCAGTAAAAACAGCGCATAAATCGACACCGAGGCGATCTGACCGCCAAGCATCGCAATTAAGTCCTGGTTCGCGAAGAAAACATCATTCTGCGCAAAAGTTTTGCTACCGGGTATTACGTAAAGGATGGCGCTGAATATGAACTCGACCACGCGGCTGCCGACACTACCCTCGGAGAGTTTGACCGATTCCGACAGCATCAGGCTAATCAGGCCGGAAAATTTGGCGAGCAGGTATATCGCAAGCGAAAAAATAACCGCCTGCGGTATTTTTTCGAGGCTCAGGATCGCCAGGAATCCCAGTATTCCAAGCAGGAACAATTCCAGCCATAGCGCCACCGCCCAGTAGAGCCCGACCGCGGCATCAGCGTATAGCGGAACCAGCACTGCCACCGGTAAAATCAGTAACAAACACAGGCAGGCGATCACCAGGGTTTGCGCGGCGATATATTGCCAGCGCGACAAAGGCATGGTCAGCAGTCTTTCGAACTGGCGGAACTCGTAGTCCTCGGCGACGCTGCTGGCAATCATCAACAGGGCCAGCAGCGCCAGGCTGTAGCGCAAAAAATCGGCCACGAACGCGGCCTGGACGGCAGCGCCATTGATAATCGCGAGCTCGTTGATGAAGCTTCCGCCAAGCACGGCTGCGAGCACCATAACCGCCAACAGAACAAACAGGCGTTTGCTTAGAATTCCAAGCATGAGGAAGCGAAACAGTGATATAGTCTGGCTGTTCATTCGGGCGTAGGGCACCTTGATTAGAGTTAATTCGTTACTGCAATTCGGCCAGCAGATCCTGGCCTCTATCCTGCTGCTTTACCATATTTTGATCTGGGTGGTCGACGACCCCCTGTTAAAGTTCGCGCTGACCTTCATATTGTATGGCCTATTCCTGCTCTGGCAACCTCTATGGAGCAAGGAAGCCCGCATCAACAAGACCCCGGTGGGGCTTGTTACCGTCGCGTTCGTATTGCTCGCTTACCGCTTTCCCAACGAATCACTGGTTTTCTTCGGCCTGATCCTGTCCGGCCTGATCGGCAGCCGCCTGCTGGGCCAGACCACGTTTCGTTCCTTCGACCTGCTGGCGCTGCTGATCCTCACGCTGGAGATGGCCGTCGGGCTTATTCCAACCACCTTTGCACAGATCGAACTGCCGAGCCTGTTCAGCGAAATCATGCAGGCCCTGATCCTGGTTCCGGTAGTGCTGTTTTACCTCGCACCCAATCCCGACCACAAGAAAGCTAGCCGCAGCCAGGTCGATCTGGTACATGGATTACTCGCCGCCACGCTGCTTGGTGTCGTTTTGCTCGGCGGCATCGTTATCAACCTGCTTTACGGGGTCGACTATATCGACGGTCTGTTGCTGACTGTTTTCATCGTCGCGACCCTGACCATGGGCATCAGCTGGTTCTGGAATCCGGGAGTGGGGCATTCCGGTATCGGTGTGTTATGGAATCGCTACGCGATGACCATCGGCGGACCATTTGAAACCTGGATCAATACTCTCACCACCCTGATCGAGGAACGTTACCTGACCCCCAACGAATTCCTCGAGGCCGCCTGTCAGCAACTGGTCGAGAACGACTGGTTGAATGCAATTCAGTGGAACTTCAACAACTTCAAAATCAAGGCCGGAGACAAGACCGGCCCTCGTCTCGACCACCGGCTGGATGAAAAAACATCGGTCGTGCTTTATTTCAAGGCGGACCCGGGGTCAGCGCTCGAACTGCACACCATTTTGCTGATTCGCATGGCTTACCAGTTTTACCTGGCCAAGCTCAACCAGGAAAAAATGCGCGCGCAGGAACATTTTGCAACCATCCATCATACCGGCGCCCGCCTGACCCACGATATCAAGAACATCCTGCAGTCGATCAAGACATCGATCGACATTCTCGCTGCGGATAATGACAACACGCAGTCGCAGAAACTACTGCAGGCCAATTTGACCCAGATCGGCAGCCGCCTCGAAAGCACCCTCGACAAGCTCAGGGCGCCGAAGCTGAATACCCGCATCAACCTCGTCGATTGCAGCAAATGGATTAAACGTATCAGCAAGCAGCACCATGCAAACCGGCGGCTGCATTTTCATAGCGATATCGAAAATAATGTCACGTTGCCGGTAGACCTGTTCGATAGCGTGACCGAAAATTTGATCAACAACGCGCTGACCAAGCCGGGTGTGACGCAAATCGATGTGCGTCTGCTATCGACCAGGGATATCGTCGTATTGTCGATTTGCGATGACGGCGCTGAAATCGAGCCGGAGATCGAGAGCAGCCTGTTTATGCAGCCGGTTTCATCGGGCAGCGGCATGGGTATCGGGCTTTACCAGTCGGCGATTATGGCGCATGCGTTCAACTACGAACTGGAACTTAGCCAGAACGAAAGCGGTCGGGTTTGCTTCAATTTATATCAACACCAATCGGAATAGCCCTGTGGGCGAATCGACCATCGCGATACCGCAGGTTAAGGGAGTTGCTCAGCGTCGATCATTTTGGAATAGAGGATACCCGGCGCGACCCATTTGACGACATCGTCATAATCATCGGCAAAGCCAGTAATGCGTCGCACAAAGGTGGTTTCACCCGCCTCGACATCTTTGAGTCGATAAGGCCCCGTAGCACCATTGGGCATCGGCGTGGTTAATGCGTTGCTAAACACAATCCCTGCATTCGCCAGCTCGTCACCGACGGGGGCGCCGTCGCTCCAGTTTTTGCCATGGGATACCAATACAAACGGGGCACCTGCATAAGGACCTCCGGCGCCGGCGGCGTTGCCGAACACCGGTACGGCGGGCGCGTCACACAGGTCGTTCAGAGTCCCATCG
>JBATHL010000644.1:0-2635 GCA_049666745.1 Gammaproteobacteria bacterium | reverse complement strand
GGTTGGATGCCAGTTCGTGCTCGGAGTGTCCACTGCTGGTGATGTTTACTTTCAAATGTGTCTTGCCCTTGACCGGCACCTCCCCTTGCATTCTGGCCATCATCTTTTCGAGCTGCAGGTCATCGGCTGTCACCTTGAGCATGACCGAGGGCGTGTTGCGCGTGACCAGTTCAAACTCGAGATCCGTAGACCCGCCCTCAAAGGTCATGCGCATCGGGGATAGACGCAGCGCGCCGTCGGTCAGTCCGATCTCGCCCTCCAGTTTTTCAATCAAGAAATCCACACCGGTAATTTGATCGATCAAAATTTCCAGATCCAGGTTGAAGTACTGCAGCCACGAAAAGTCCAGTGGCTCGCGATCAAAAATCGTCTGACTGTCGGCAACGGCCGGGGCTGGTTCTGCGGATTTCTGCTGTTCGCCGGCATGGGGGTTGGCGGTTACCGGGGCATTGGGATCCACACCGAAGTGATAATCCAGGCCGATATCCGGCAGGTACAAGTCTGGACTGATGAATTTCCCCTCTATAAACGGCTTGCCTTCCACCAGCGTGATAGTCAATGTCGTCTCGTTCTGTATCCTGCCGATGCTCGAATGACCCTGGTAACTGATCTTGTCCTGGGTACCTGAGAGCACACCTTTTGCCTGGAAAGCTTCATACCCGGTGAGATCGACGCCGTATTGCGCACCGTGTGCCGCCGGGTCTGGCACCTCGAATTCGCCGCGCAGATCAAGCTTGCCGGAATCATCGACTTCACCATCGACACGCAGTTTATGCAAATCCGTCTCGGTTGCGACGACATTGATTTTCCGGATACCCCAGCGACCATCCGCATCGGCGACACTGACACTGCCCTGCAGATGACCCAACTTGCCCGTGATTCTCTCCTGGCTGAATATCGACACCAGCTCGGCAACTGCCACGTCAAACCTGGCCTCCATGAGACTACGGCCAGGCATGGTACTGTCTACAGAACCGTTAATTTTGATCACCGGTTGGTCCGGCGTCGCATCGACATTGCCACTGCTCAGGGCAAAATCGATCGGGTAAACCTGGTTCTTACCGCGTGGCTGTGCCGTAGTACCCACGGTACCTTCGAGTTTCAAGGCTCGTGCATTCACGGTACCGGCAGCGCTCACCTGCAAAGGCTCCTGGCTGTTATCGTTATCGAGTACAAGACTATCCAGCTTCACTGTATCCTGCTGATCATCTTGCCTGTAGATCAGGGAAAGATTACTGAGTTGCATTTTTTCTATAAGAATAAATGGCCAGTGAGATACCCGCCAGTCAAATTCGTGCCAGTCAGGCCCTTGCTGGTCATACTCCTCCGCTTTGTCGATATCCATTATTTCAGCATGCAGATCGGCGATACTCAGATTGTGGAACCACAATGTGCCCGTTTCCAGGTATGAAGCGAGATCCGGCTGTATATTCAGTTTGCCAAGCGAGATGTCATAACTGCCATCATCGATAGTCACATGCACCGCTTCGGCGGAGAGCCCGGCCTGTTTGCCAAAATTGAGCGCAACTGCGCCATCGATTTCAAGCCTGGTATCGGTATCGCCCACCCTTGAAGACTTCGACACATCTGCCGATAGATATTCGAGGTATTTGCTCGACAAACTGACTTTTTCCATACCGAGATCAACCTTTCCTGCCAGCGCGGAAACCAGTTCATAAACAGAGCGACCCTTGCTGTTGATATCTACATGTAACTGGGCTTTGCCAGTTACCTGCATTTCCGGCTGCTGGTGTGGCACAACCTTACCCAGCAGCAGGTCATCGGCAGTCAGCTTGAGGCTGACCAACGGGGTTTTGCGAGTATCCACTGCAAGCTCGAGATCAGTGGTCCCGCCTGCAAATGTCATGCGCATGGGTGATATACGCAACACGCCATCATCCAGCTTGACCTGACCAGCCAGTTTATCAATCGAAAAATCTTCGCCAATGATCTCATCGACCTGAATATCCAGATCCAGGTTGAAGTTCTGCAACCCGGCGAAGTCGAGTGGCTCGCGATCAAAAACAGGCTGACTATCAGCTGATGTCGGCGCTTGCGCTTCGGGCTTGGGTTGCCCGCTGGTATCGGGGTGAGCTGTTGCTGAGGCTTCAACTGGTACAGACAGGCGTTGATTTATGCCGATATCCGCCAGATACAGCTCGCCAATATTCAACTTGCCTTTTACCTGCGGTCTGCGCCCCCCCAGCGTAGCGGTCAATGCCGTGTCACTCTCGATCCGGCCGATGCTCATTTTACCCTGATAATTGAGCTGGTTTTTGTTGCCCGAGATTAAACCCTTGCTTTTAAAAGCTGCGTACCCGGTGAGATCAATGCCAAACCGGGCACCGAACGCCGGCGGGTCGGGCACCCCGAATTCACTGTGTAGTTCAAACTGTCCCGAACTTTCGACCGCGCCACCGACCTTCAGTTGATACGCATCGGTACCGGTTGCGGTGAACTGGGTTTTCCTGACACGCCAGCGGCCACCCTGCTCGACGACAATGAAGCTGCCCTGTAAATGACCCAGTTTGTCCGCGACGATCTCCTTGTCGAAAATCGGCACCAGTTCAGGAATGTTCACATCGAAAATGGCATCCACCTGACTGCGGCCCGATAGTGTGTGGCCAACCGTACC
>JBATHL010000643.1:0-1537 GCA_049666745.1 Gammaproteobacteria bacterium | reverse complement strand
ATCGCAATGATATTGCCCAGTGCCATCGACGCAATCGCAAGTGCGGTCAGCATTTGCGACCAGTCCACCTGTAAATCACCCAGGCCATCGACCAGCAGGCGAATCGCCATCGCAAAGCCGGCTATCTTGGGCGCCGTACCGATGAACAGCGTAACCGACGTCGGCGATCCCTGGTAAATATCGGGCAGCCACATATGAAAAGGCACGGCACCCAGCTTGAAACACAGCCCGACGACGATAAATGTCAGCGCGAAACCGAGAGCGATCGGATGCTGGCTTAGCTGACTGTTAACCGCTGCCGACAGCTGGTTGAGGTCGAGGGTTCCCGTAATGCCATAAAATATCGAGATACCATACAACAACAAGCCCGACGCCATCGCACCCAGCACAAAATACTTCATCGCCGCTTCGGATGCGCTCAGCGAGTTACGATTAAACGCGATCATCGCATAAAGCGACAACGACAGTAATTCGAGCCCGAGATAGACCAGCAGGAAGGAATGCGCAGAAATCATCACCATCATGCCGAGGGTGGCAAACAACCCGAGCACATAATATTCGCCCTTGTATATATCGTGATCGGCCAGATAATCACGCGAATAAACGAATACCAGAATCGTAACCCCGCAGGTGGCAATCTTGAGCACCACGGCTAACTGGTCGAGTACAAAAGAACCGCCGAAACTGCTGACGGCCATTACCGGCGCTACCGCGATGACCGCGGCGATAGCCAATGCCAGTGTCGCTACCGACAACAGCAGCGTAAATCCGCGCTTCTCCTGGGGCAGGAACAGATCGACTACCAGCACCAGGCAAGTCATAGCGAGCATTACCATCTCGGGTAACGCGGGCATTAAATCAGGCTGTATGAACTCGGAGGTCATATTTTCGGATTCGCAATGTGATTGAGCAGGTTATCGATGGTCGGGTGCATGACTTCAACCAACGGGTCCGGCCAGAGTCCGAGGACCAGTACCGCCAGTGCCAGCAACGCCAGAAACAGAAACTCTCGCTTGTTGATATCGGTGAGCGCGGCGACGTTGTCATTGGCGACTTCGCCGAAGATCACACGCTTGATCATCCACAGGGTATAAGCGGCGCCGAGAATCAGCGTCAGCGCGGCGAGAAACGCGATCCAGAAACTGGCCTTGAAGCTTGCCAGGATAACCATGAATTCACCGACGAAACCCGAAGTACCCGGCAACCCGGCATTGGCCATCGCAAAAAACACCATGAACGCGGCAAATACCGGCATCGTGTTGGCGACGCCGCCGTAATCAGCGATTTGACGACTATGCATGCGGTCATACATGACCCCGACGCAGAGGAACATGGCACCGGAGATGAAACCATGCGACACCATTTGCACCATGCCACCTTCGAGCGCGAGCGCGGCACCCTGGTCGCCGTAGCCTGAATTCATAATGCGAAACACGATAAAAAATCCGAGGGTCACGAAACCCATATGGGCGATCGACGAATAGGCGATCAATTTTTTCATATCCCGCTGCACCAGCGCGACGAAACCGATGTAAAC
>JBATHL010000642.1:0-3238 GCA_049666745.1 Gammaproteobacteria bacterium | reverse complement strand
GGGTGTCGATGCTTGCCGACAGGTAAGGGGTCTCGCTATCGGCAATCGCTTCGACATCGACCAGGTGGCCGGCCCCGATTGCGTCAAGCCGCGCGGTTATCCACCGCGGGCGGTTATGATGTATGGTTAAATTCTGCAGCAGGCAATCGAAATCGGCCATGCCCTGGGATGGATGCGGGGTACTGTGCCATTGGATGCAGTAGGGTAACATCCCGCCCGCAAGCAAGCGGCCATCATCGGTCAAGCCGATTTCCCATTTGAGGTTGTCGCGACTCAGTTCGGTCAGTTCACCGATATCGAAACCCGCACTATCTGCTACCTGGCGGATATCAGCCGTATTCATCACCCAGGTAATGAGCCGCGGACCTTGTCTGATGGCGGCGCGCATCAACGCTTCGTCGAGTCCGAACCAGCGTGGCCGTGTCGGCGCCTCGGCCGCAGGATCGATTGCGATGACTTCGAGATACGCGTCGTTACCGAGTTGCATCAAGTGGTTATGGGTACCCATGGTCCGATGAACCCCGCCTTTGGGAATCTCGATACCGAGACAGGAGCGAACATAGTCGATGCCCTGTTTCAGGCTATCCGCAGCGATAACGATATGGTCGAGGTTGTTCATCCCGCTATGGTAGATTACAACGCTACCTGTTAACAGTATTACGCGGTAGAATTTCACTCCCTGAATTTGCCGCGAGGTGACGCCAATGAACATTTTGACCAATCGAGTCGAGTACCCGGTCGGTGACACCAGCCACCAGGGATACCTGGCTTATGACGATGAAATAGCAGCGACCCGACCCGGGATCCTGATTGTGCATGAATGGTGGGGATTGAACGATTACATAGTCAGACGCGCACATATGCTCGCAGAACTGGGTTATGTTGCACTCGCGATCGATATGTATGGTGGCGGGCAGATAGCAGATAACCCCGATCAGGCCGGGGCGCTGATGAGCGGCGTTTTAGGAGATATGGATACGGGTACAGCCGCGCTCGGGGCGGGTTATGATTTGCTGCTCGCCCAGCCCGGCGTGGATCCGCAACGTACCGCCGCGATTGGCTATTGCTTCGGTGGCGCGATGGTGCTACACATGGCCCGAATCGGCATGCCGTTATCTGCGGTGGCAAGTTTTCATGGCGCGTTGGGATCGTTTCATACCGCTGAACCAGGCAGTATCAGGGCGAAGATGCTGGTCTGCCACGGCGCCGCCGATTCAATGGTGAGCATGGACGAGCTGGAGGGCTTCAAACAGGAAATGGACGCCGCCCAGGCCGACTGCCAGGTATTGTTGCTTGAGGGCGCAAAGCACGGCTTCAGCAATCCACAGGCCGATATCAACGCCGAGAAATATGGTATCGACCTCGGCTATCAACAACAGGCCGATGAACAATCCTGGGCCGCGATGCAGACCTTGTTTGACAGCGTATTCTGATGGCTATCGAACTGGATTTAAACGATGTGCGCCGTGATTATGAAGCGCATAACATCAGCCGCAAAGACATGGATTCCGATCCAGTTGTGCAGTTCGGGCGCTGGTTACAACGCGCTCGCGACCTGGAATTGCTCGATGCCACTGCGATGACACTGGCCACGGCGGATCTCGAAGGCAAGCCATCGGCGCGTATCGTTCTGCTCAAGCATGTCGACGCTGATGGATTTACCTGGTACACCGATTCGCGCAGTTTAAAAGGGCGCCAAATCGATGCCAACCCCAATGCCGCACTGTTGTTTCACTGGCGTGATCTAAGCCGCCAGGTGCGGGTGCATGGCAGGGTTGAGATGTTACCTGCGCATGATGCCGACAAGTATTTTCAGATTCGGCCCGAGGGCAGTCGCTACAGCGCGGCTGCCTCGCGCCAGTCCGCCGAGGTGGAGAGTCGATCGCATCTGGAAGACGAGGTCTTACGCCTGCGCGCGGCCTACCCGGACGGTGTTGTGCCACGTCCCGATGACTGGCTTGGTTACCGCTTGACGCCTGAATATTTTGAATTCTGGCAGGGGCAGAGCAACCGGTTGAATGATCGTATTGTCTATACGCAGACCGAACACGCCTGGGTGATGACGCGGATTTCCCCCTAGTGCTGGTGCCCGCACTCATCGCATTCGGACATTTCGTGGCTTTCTTCGCACTGGCCGCCGCGCTGGTGCTCGAGCTCGCACTGATCACCGAATCTATAAGTGTAGAAATCGCAAAAAGAATTCAACGTGCCGATCGCGTGGTCGGCATGGCGGCTATTCTGGTGCTGGTGTTTGGTTTTCTGCGCGTGATCTATTTTGAAAAGGGTAGCGATTATTATTTCAGCAATACTTTTTTCCAGATCAAGCTCGGTTTGTTTGTCGTTGCTGCGTTGATTTCACTGATCCCGACGATACAGTTTGGGCGCTGGAATCACGAGCTCAAACAGGGAATTGCTCCCGATTTGACGAGCGCATCGGTGAAGCGCCTGAAGCGTATCATTCACTGGGAACTGGTGTTGATTGGCGGCATCATGTTATGCGCTTCACTGATGGCGAAGGGATTCGGTGTTTAGCAGGGCCATGAACCGGGTAATTATCGTCCCCGCGTAAGCGGGGGGATTTCACAACTTGTCATGATTACAGAGGTCCTGCCGGCGCGGGATCAAATATCGAGGAGAATAGTATGTCTGAGCAGAATAAAATTCTTAGCCTGGCGCAGGTAGATGACCTGGCACGGCGTGCGCTGGGCGCATGCGGCGCTCACGGAAAACAACTGGATCTGGCCGTACAATCGGTGGTCGATGCGGAATGTGACGGAATTCGTACTGTAGGACTTGGTTATTTACCGCTTTATTGCGGACATTTGCAGGTTGGCAAGATCAATCGGGATGCGCAGCCGATACATGCGCAAGTCGCGCCATCGGCGTTGCGATCGTTGGCCGATAGCGGTTTTGCCCATGCCGCTTTTGCCGAAGCCGAAGCCGATTTTTTTGCGCTCGCTCATGCACAGGGCATTGCGGCACTGTCGATAGTCGACTCGTATTCGGCCGGGGTAGTAGGCTGGTTCGTGCAGCGTATGGCCAGCGCCGGGTTGATCGGGCTCGGCTTCGCAAACTCGCCCTCGGCGGTTGCACCGGCACCGGGTGCGAGTCCCTTTTTCGGTACCAATCCGATGGCATTTGCGAGTCCGCGGAGTGGTGCAGACCCGCTAATTGCCGATATGGCAACCAGCCAGGTCGCGCTGGTAACGATTAAAAAGGCCGCCGCCGAAGGTAAAGC
>JBATHL010000641.1:0-4796 GCA_049666745.1 Gammaproteobacteria bacterium | reverse complement strand
GCTCAAACTATCTCGCCTCGGTGCCGTGATATTGCCGCCCAATCCCGGGTTCTATCATGGGGTCAGCAAGGTTTCCGAACTGGTTGATTTCATCGTCGCACGAATTCTGGATCAACTGGAAATCGATAACGACCTGTCGCCGCGCTGGGGGCAATAAAAGGTTAATGCAGCAGTGATAGTCCATGGCTGAAATCCCGCTTTTTCCGTTGAAAACGGTATTGCTACCCGGCAACACGCTGGGGCTCAAAATTTTCGAACCTCGCTATGTCGACATGATTGCCAACTGCATGCGCGAGAGCAGCCTGTTCGGTGTGGTACTGATTCACAAGGGAGAAGAGTCATTCGTCGATGCTGATATACACTCGGTCGGGACGACAGCCATGATCAATGACTGGGAACACCGCGCCGATGGTCTGCTTGGAATTACCGCACTCGGGGTTGAGCGTTTCGAAATCTTGTCGACTCGCACACAAAGTGATGGATTGACTTTTGCCGATATCAAAATTCTAGACGAAAACAGTGCGCCTGAGATTCCAGAACAGTTTCAATATATGCTCGAGCTTCTCGAGCATATAAGCGCCCAGGAAGGACGGATTCGTGGCGACAACCAGGGCTTTTGTGAAATCCTCTACCAGCTCATATACCTGTTGCCGCTGGAAACTACCCTGAAACAACGCCTGCTGGAAGTTCCCGAATGCAACGACCGCGCGGTAATTCTGCATGCCGAGCTGATCCGGCTGGGCGTGATTCAATACATCAAACCCGAAGCGTCCGGGGAATAATTGTGAGCCGGTCATTTGTGGCTCCTGTTCTCGAATACGCGCCATAGACCCGGGCAGAGAGAACCGCGTAGGAATGACTGCGATGACCAGATTAGTGCTTGCAACCTGTTTGTGCTGGTTTACCGCGATAACAGTCGCGGCCGAACTTTCAGGGGTTTTCATAGACGATGAAATTAACATTGAAGGCGGCTCGTCGCTGGTGCTTAACGGAGTCGGCCTGCGGGACATGTTCTGGATAGACGTATACGTCGGTGCCTTATACCTGCCCAGCAAGTCTGCCGATGTGGCCCAAATCCTGTCCAGGCCGGGACCCTGGCGGGTGCAGCTTGATTTTGTTTACAAAGAAGTTGCCAGCGAAAAACTACTCGATTCCTGGCGCGAAGGATTTGAAAAAAATCAAACCGTTGAAACATTGAAGCAATTGCAGACACGCATCGACCAGTTCTACAGCTACTTTCAAACCAGCACAGTTGCCAAAGACCAGTACCGGTTTGACTATTTCCCCGGCAAGGGAGTCAAGATCAGCAAAAACCAGCGACAACTCGGGTTGATACCCGGCGAAGATTTCAAAACCGCGCTACTAGAAATCTGGCTCGGAAATCATCCGGCGGACAAGAAACTGAAAAAAGGCATGCTCGGCATGTAGCGAGCGCTTACATTTCCGCAAAAGTTGCCGCGGCAGCTTCAATCGTCTGCTCGATTTCGGCAGCACCATGCATCGCGCTGACAAACCCCGCTTCATAAGCTGATGGGGCAAGATTAATCCCACGCGAGAGCATACCGTGGAAGAATCGTTTGAAAGCCTCGACATCGCAAGCGCTCACCTGACTGAAACTGTTAACCTCCGGCTGGTCAGTAAAAAACAGGCCGAACATCGCACCCACCTGGTTGGCACGCAGCTCAATATTGTTAGCTTCAGCTGCGGCGAGAATACCATTCACGAGTTGACCTGTTCTCTGCGTCAAATCTTCAAAAAACCCGGGGCGCGAAATAATTTCCAGGGTCTTTAATCCGGCCGCCATCGCCACTGGATTGCCGGACAGCGTTCCTGCCTGGTACACCGGCCCAAGCGGCGCAATATGTTGCATGACTTCCTGTTTGCCACCAAAAGCGCCAACCGGCATACCACCGCCGATAACTTTGCCAAGCGTGGTTAAATCAGGAACGATATCGTATCGTTGCTGGGCTCCACCAAGACCGACCCGAAACCCGGTCATGACTTCATCAAAGATCAACAGACTGGCGGATGCATCGCAGCATTCACGCAGAGTTTGCAGAAATCCATCGACCGGAGGTACGCAGTTCATATTGCCTGCCACCGGTTCGACGATGACACAGGCGACTTCGCTACCAATATCGGCAAACACCTGCCTGGCCTGTTCGCTATTGTTGTACTCGAGTGTGACCGTATGCTCGGCGAGCACGGCAGGCACCCCGGGTGAGCTCGGTACACCCATGGTCAACGCCCCGGAGCCGGCCTTGATCAACAAAGAATCGGCATGTCCGTGGTAGCAGCCTTCGAACTTGATGATTTTGTCGCGCCCGGTAAATCCACGCGCGAGTCGGATAGCGCTCATGGTTGCCTCGGTACCCGAACAGGTCATGCGCACCAGGTCGATACTCGGCATCAATTCACAAATACACTGTGCCAGCTCCACCTCGAGTGGTGAAGGTGCACCGAAGCTCAATCCTTTTTGCGCCACCTCACAAACCGCGGCTATGATCTCGGGATGAGCGTGACCACAAATCATCGGTCCCCATGAGCCGACATAGTCGATATAGCGTTTACCATCGACGTCAATCAGGTAAGCGCCCTCGGCACGATCGATAAACGGAGGCGTGCCGCCTACCGAGTTGAATGCGCGTACCGGCGAATTAACTCCACCTGGTATAAATTTCTGGGCCTGTTCGAATAAATTTTCGGAAGTAGTCATGAATTTGAATAACGAATCTGAAAGTAGTCACATAATATAGCAAACTATGTAGATCGTTCGTGGATTTCGAAGTGCCGCGCGGCGAATACAATCAACAACAGTACCGGTATACCAAGAATGGCGGTAACCAGGAAGAAGTTCGGGTAGCCGATGGCATCAACCATGGATCCTGAGTAACCGCCTAATGATTTCGGAATCAGGGTCATCAGCGAGCTGAAAATCGCGTACTGCATCGCGGTGAAGGAAACGTTGGTAAGGCTCGATAAGAACGCGACGAACGCAGCACTGGCAATCCCCGCGGACAAATTATCGGCCGAAATGACAATGTAAAACCAGAACATGTCATAACCAGTATACGCCAGCAGCATGAACAATAAATTAGTCGCGGCTGCGAGCACCCCACCAACCAGCAACATGCGAATCACGCCGATTCTTACCGCGAGCAATCCCCCTATCAAGCCGCCGGCAATAGTCATTAACAATCCAAAGGTTTTGACCACGGTCGCGATCTCGGTCTTGCTAAAACCCATGTCGTAGTAAAACACGTTCGAAATCACCCCGAGCACAATGTCGGAGATCCGGTAGAGGCCAATTAATGCGAGCAACATCCACGCGAACGACCAGCCGTAGCGCTCGAAAAAATCGCGTATCGGCATCAAATAGGTTCGCTCCAACATTGCGTAACGGACAATGTGCAACTTGACCAGGATTACAGCCAGCGCCCAGGCGCTCAACACCGCGATTGTGAGTCGCAATGCCTCGACCAGCAAGGCCGCCAGGATTTCATTGTGCATCAGGGTGGCCAGGGATACTTTCAACTGCGTTGTGATTTCACTCGAGAAAATATAAATCCCAATAAAGCCTGTCACCGCAAGTGCAAACAGAAATAAAAAACGCCCATACTCCTGCGTAGTTTCCAGATAGGATTTAGACGCCGATCTTTCCGGCTCATCGATCACCAGAGTTGTCACCACGCCGACGATCATCGCAGCGCCCATCAGCATGTAGGTGTATTGCCAGGCCTGGTAGTTATAGATCTCGCTAGTGCTTCCAAATCCCTCCGCCAGGTATAAGGAACCGGCACCGGTTAACAGCATGGCGAGTCGATAACCAACGATATAGGTGGATGACAGCATGGCCTGCAACTTGACATCGGCCGATTCGATACGAAAAGCATCGATTACGATATCCTGCGTCGCCGATGAAAACCCGAGCAGCACCGCGGCTATTGCCATCAGCGTCAAGCTGGAATCGCCTTGCCCCGGATCTATCGATGCCATCAGCAGGATTGACGCTACGATTGCACACTGGGCCACCAGCATCCAGGCCCGACGCCGTCCCAGTACTGCACTCAACCAGGGCAAAGGCAGCTGATCCACCAGGGGTGCCCAGACGAATTTGAACGAGTATCCCAGTGCCGCCCAACTGAAATAAGTCACAATCGCACGGTCGATACCGGCTTCCCGCAACCACAGGCTGAGAGAAGAAAAAATCAGCAACAGCGGGATACCGGCAGAAAAACCGAGAAACAACATGGTTATCACCCGCCGATGACAAAAAAGTTTCAGCGTGGCGCCCCAGCTTTCCTGCTCTGTCTGCACTAGCGTGCAAGCTCCAGGTCATAGTCCATGATTAACGGCGCATGATCGGAAAAACGCTGGTCGCGAAATATGCGCGCCTTTTGTACTTTATCTCTCAAACCCGGGGTGACGATCTGGTAATCGATACGCCAACCGACGTTCTTGTCCCAGGACTGGCCCCGGTTTGACCACCAGGTATATTGCTCCTCGCGTTGATCAACGACGCGAAATGCATCGACAAAGCCGACTCGCTCGAAAAGATCGCTCAACCATGCGCGTTCCTCGGGCAGAAATCCGGAGTTCTTCTGGTTCGAGCGCCAGTTTTTCAAATCAATATTCTGATGCGCGATATTCCAGTCACCGCAAATAATGAATTCGCGACGCTTGCGCCGCAGCGCCTGCAAATGCAACAGGAAACTGTCCATGAAGCGCCACTTGGATTCCTGGCGGTGATCGCCTGACGAGCCCGATGGCGCGTACAGTGAAATGACCGACAGGTT
>JBATHL010000640.1:0-3779 GCA_049666745.1 Gammaproteobacteria bacterium | reverse complement strand
CTTGGGTAGTGAGGAATCTCCATGTTTGGATATTATTCTTGCCAGATTGTCGGCTAAGTGTAAATAGTTTCTCGTCTATATGAAAGTATTGTCTCGTCTATTCGAAAATTATAGTATGACCAATGGGCTTTGAGTATAGGTGGCACTATCACGTTAGCGGAAGTAGACAGGCGCCTGATTGCTGATATCATGTCGGAACAGCCATAGTCGAGGTCAGAGTCACTACTTCTCTATGGCCTTACTTTGAAATTCACGGAATCAGCATCGCCAATCCGAAAGGTTTTCAAAAGGGTGATACATGCCAGCATGGATCGCGCCCGGATCACTTGGAGGTCTGTACTTTCCTGCCAAGCGTCACGGCATCTATATGTCTCATATAGCGAACATTGTACTTAAACGAACCGGTAGAAAGGCTACATATTAGACACAATGTTCGTTTTAACATACAAAATAGTTGACTTTGATCGAATGGTATCTACAATACTTATAAATGTACGATATAACGAACAATCTTAAGAATATTGGTGCGATGATTCAAACCCGTCGGAAACAGCTTGGTATGACCCAACAGGATGTTGCCGATATTGCCGGTCTGCAACGTCAAACGATAAGCCGCGTCGAGGCCGGAAACAAGGCAGTTGCAGTCGCCACGGTGGCGCACGTAGCCGCAGTGGTTGGTCTTGACCTGGAGGTGAAGCCTCGTTATGAAAACTTTCGCTCATGAGGCCGTCAGATGCCAAGTCTGTCGATCGTGCAGATGTTTACAAGGGTGAGCAGTTAGCCGGTTACCTCAGCAGAACCGGTGGGGGCGTTTCTTTCCAGTATACCCAGGATTATATCGCGAGTATGAACGATGCGGTCGCCTCTACCTTGCCTGTCCGGGCGGCTCCATACGTCACCGGTGCAGGTGCTGTACCCGCCTTCTTCGCGGGCTTGCTTCCCGAGGGGGCACGTCTTCTCGCAGTCGTCGCAGCGGTCAAAACGTCACCCGATGATGAACTCTCTCTGCTGGTAGCTGTGGGTAAAGATGCGATCGGGGATGTCTACGTTGTTCCACATGGGTCAGAACCCATTGCAAACTCCCGGACCCTTCCTGCTACACCAGGGAAAATCTCATTTTCTGAGCTGTTTGAGCAGTCAATCGATCCGTCGGGGACAGAACTGGACTACGCCCTGCCAGGTGTGCAGAGCAAGCTATCTGACGCGATGATGTCCTTCCCTCTCACCGGGGCAAGTGGGCCAGCAATCCTGAAACTCAGTCCAACTGCCTACCCACACCTCGTTGAGAACGAAGCGTTCTGCCTGGGCCTGGCTAAACGTGCCGGCCTGACCGTGCCGCGTTTCGAGGTGATCAAAGACCGCGAAGGAGCGAGCGGACTGCTCGTGGAGCGCTTCGATCGCAGGGTTACGTTGGGAGAAGGCGCGAACGTTTCAGTGCAGCGCATAGCACAGGAAGACGCCTGCCAGTTATTGAACAGATGGCCTGCCGACAAGTACCGGGTAAGCATCAATGACATTGCAAAGCGTCTCGTAGAAGTAACGTCATCACGCGAGGCCTCGATCATGGACCTCGTTGAGCAGGTCGCTTTTAGCTGGATCATAGGCAATGGGGATATGCATGCCAAGAATTACTCAGTGCAGTGGCTGAAGGAAGAGCGACTTGTCGTCCCCACACCGGTCTACGATGTGGTGTCGACAATTCCATATCCGCTGGATCAGCATATGGCACTAAAGCTGGACGGCAGGAACGCCAATCTCCGCAGTCGATTTCTTGTCGAGTTTGCAGCTCGTTTCGGTGTTCCGAAGTCTATGTCAAAACGAAGAATCAACGAGCTTTCAGATCGCGTGGCTCAACACATCGGCGATGCATCTGAAATCGGGTTCGATGAGCGAATAACCGGACGGATGGTTACAGAGATGAATCGAAGACTCGGAATCCTTCGTCGTTTCGACTGAATCGGTTTCGTACTCAAACTACTCAGAAAATATTAAATTGAACTCGGACCCGGCCAGATGTTCTGACGACTTACCGCTGCGGTCCAGGAACGGCAGCCATTGATACACCGTCGCCGCTAAGTTATGAAGTTACACAGACAACATTCGAGAGCTTATCCACAGGCCATTTCGAGTGGTTTATCTTCGAGAGTCATCAATAATTTCTATTGTAAGGGTATGGCGCAGTGAGAGGATATTGGAATTGCCATGAGTCAGAATGAAACATGTTTTTGATGCCAAGCATAGGATCCTCTTTGCGCGATGGTGTCGCAGATATCGATGCAAGAACCCTGTGGCACTAGCAGGCCATCGTGGTTTCTCCTTTCAAACTCTGAATGTATCCGGCCTCTTATTTTGGCTCGAGTTTTTAAGGAAGCCAAATTCCTACATCAAAATCAGCAATTGCCCATTTCCCACAAAGCGCCCCCGGACTATTCTGTGCAATATGCGGGTTGATCGAGCCCATACATATCCAAATTTGTCAAGCTGGAATACACAACATATACCCCCACATATATGTTTAGCAATTGTATGAGGTGTGGCTATGGGTCAGGTAACCATATATATCGATGATGAAACCGAGAAAAAAATGATTGCATCTGCCAAGGCAAAAAATATATCCAAGAGTAGATGGGTAACCGAAGTCATCCGTGAAAAAGTCGCGAAAGAATGGCCTGCGTCTGTCAGGGAACTCGCCGGTTCCTGGGCTGATTTTCCATCTGTAGCAGAACTCCGATCGGACGTTGGGCAAGATGCCAAACGTGAAGCACTCTAGGGTTGACACCACACTAGTGTATGTTCTTGACACCAACACGCTGATTTATTTCTTCAAGGGAAGCGGCAGGGTCGCTGAAAGATTGTTTGACGAAGCTCCGGCCGATATCGGAATCCCCGCCGTGGTCATTTTTGAACTTCTCACGAGTATCGCAAAATCAGCCTATCCAAAAAAGAGAACAAAACAGCTTAATTCTCTGCTGGATGCCGTCAAGTTAATTCCTTTCTCAATCGAAGAGGCGAAATCATCCGCCGCAATTCGCGCACAGCTTGAAAAAAAGGGCACACCCATCGGACCCCTTGATGTATTGATCGCTGGAACTGCCCTGGCAAACCGGGCGGTGCTGGTGAGTCACAATTTGGCGGAGTTTAATCGTGTTGACAGCCTCAAGACCGAGGATTGGTATTAGTTGATGCCGGGATACATGACCCGGCCACATATTTACTGCATCCGTTTCAATGGACCCCTGGTATAGCTCAGACTAGTGTAGTGTCAATCCTAAAATGTAGGATCAGTGGTTACCAAAGGAGTCGCCGCTTGCAACTGCAGTTCATGTTTCCGAAATAGCTGGAGGAGAACCACCTCTTTTCCCCTCGAAATCCCCCCAAACAGGGGGGTGTTTCAACGGTGTGTCGAGTGTTTAATAGAAATGCAGATTTTAACCATCGATTCACTGAAGGGGGAAACATGAATAATCAATTGAATATCGGAAGTAAAAAAGCTAGGACATCCAAGCTTTTCAAAGCTGTATCGGAAAGTTGGATGGAATCGTTTGGGAATTTCTAGTCGCCTTGATTCCCTCTGATTTTAGCGTGGCCGTTGCTGTTTCGTTTGTAGCGGAAGGTAGCTTCCCGTGAAACCCGGAGGCAGCGTGCTGAAACGCGCGCTGCACAATTTCGGAGTGATCATTCGCGGTCGCGCGCTTGCCGGTCTGTTTTCCGTGGCAGCGACCGGCTTGATGGCCAATGCGCTCCCCGCCGCGGAATTTGGTTTGATTGTTCTCGTACAC
>JBATHL010000639.1:0-1794 GCA_049666745.1 Gammaproteobacteria bacterium | reverse complement strand
ATCTTGGTCTGCGCTTCGAGCCGGGCGGCAATATTTATATTATCCCCGACTGCTGTCAGCAGTGGGGTGCTGGGCGGTCCCATGGTGCCGACGATTGCGTCACCACCGTGAATGCCGATACCCATTTGCACCGCTTCGCCGAATTCTCGCTGTAACTGCTCGTTTAAAACCTGGATTCGACGGAACATTTCCCGGGCCCCGGCCAGCGCGTCGGCGCAGGCGCGTGATTTGCGCGCGGGCTCGAGCCCGTAAAGTGCCATCAGCCCGTCACCGGCGAATTGCGCGTAGTGCCCATGCGACTCAGACAGCGCAGTCGAAAGCTCGGTAAAAAATCGATTCAGAATAAAAACGACGTCGTAGGCCAGTACCCGTTCGCCGAGGTTGGTGGAGCCGCGCATATCGACAAACATCGCTACCACGTACTCTTCATGCCCCTGCACACCGCCACTGTGCAGCGTCGCAGCCAGGGATTGATTTGCCATCACCAATGGCGTAATCGCGAGATCCGCCTTTGGCTGAAGCTGGCAGGCGAGACGAATCCCCTTGCCAGCCTTGATGCGCGTGAGTGCCCGTGCTTCCAGTTCATTGGGTGGATCCAGTTCGGCCAGGCCGGCATTGACGTGAACCCGGCAGGTAGTGCAGCGCGCGCGTCCGCCGCACACCGACGCATGCGGGATACGGGCATTGCGTAATGCCTCGAGCAGCGAAACCCCGTTTAAAGCCCTGATTTTACGTCCATCGGTGTGGGTGATACTGTAAGTGCCCCTGCGGGCCTGATACCAGAGCCTGATCTGGCGCGCGACCAGGGTCAGGATCAGCAAGGCTGCCATGACGATCCAGGCCTGGGCCTCGAGTCCTTGCAGCAATTCGACATCGCTGCTGTCCATCGCGATATTGGCCGCATAAATCTGGTCGAGGCGTTGCTCGTCATCCAGCCAGGCGCTGGCCTGTTGCAACATGCTGAACAAACCAACATAGGCGAGGGCTGGAATCAAAACGACCAGCGTGTAGGCGTAGGGCAGGATGCGCGGATAAGCCTGGCGGATGCGCAGCCAGTAGTGCAGGCCGATAGCCATGTGAACCCAGATGATGGAAATTAGAAAAACCAGTTTCACCAGGAAAACCGGCTTTAACAGAAATGAAGTGACGACGTAGTAGTAGTTGGGGTCGATGTCGCCGAGCAGGTCGAAACCGCGGTTACCGACGGCATGCCCGACTAACAGCGGCAGGATGGAAAGCCCGAGCAGCAGTTGTAACCACTGCCATAACGACATGCGCAGGCTCGAGCGCCGATAGATGGACCTGAGGGCAATCGTGGCGTGCAACAGCAGTGAGCCGTATAGCAGTAGCAAACCCGGTGCAGACTGAAATACTACGCCGACCGTTTTACGGTAGGCCTCGGCAGCCTCTATGGACACGATGCCGAAAGCGTGGTTAATCAAATGTTGCACCACGTACAATGCCAGAATGATGCCGCTGCCAAGACGCAACTGGGATTCAAGGTATTTCATGATGCGGAATTAAATCAGAAAACGTGAGTCCGAGATATCACAACCGACAAAACTGGAGCGGGGGCGGTACAATTGCGCTTACATATTGTCCTTTGGCGGGGTTTTGCCCGCTTCTTCCTGGTCGAGAACAGCGCCCGCCGCCATGATCGCTTCCTGCGGCGTGGTGGCCTCGACCAACACGCGGCGCGGTGCGAAGTGGATGCCCTCGGCTTCAAATGCGCGCTGGATTCGAACAAAGGCCTCGCGGCGAATCAGGAACTGCTGTCCCGGCACCGCGGTAAAC
>JBATHL010000638.1:0-2389 GCA_049666745.1 Gammaproteobacteria bacterium | reverse complement strand
AAGTCGATCTATCATCAACTCGCAGAAATGTGCCAGCAACCCGGGTTGGTGAATGTGGACTTTGCGACCGGATTCCCACCGGCCGATATTGCCGAATGTGGTGCGGCAATCGTTGTCTATGGAGGAGACAGGGCCGCGGTCGAAACGGCAGCAGGACAGTTATATGAGCAAGTCCTCGCCGCGGAAGCTGATTTTGATTTTGAATTGCTGGAGTCGGACGAGGCAGTCGTGCGCGCAATGGCGAACACCTCCGATAAACCCGTGGTGCTGGCCGACGCGCAGGATAACCCTGGTGCGGGCGGTACCTCCGATACGACCGGGTTGCTCGAGTCGCTGGTGCGCAATAGTGCGCGCCAGGCCGTGATCGCGGTTATGTACGATCCCGAAGTGGCCGCTATGGCGCACGAGGCTGGCGTTGGAGCCGTGCTTGAAACTGCGCTAGGCGCCAAATCGGGTTTGCCTGGAATCGAGCCTTACCCAGCACGGTTTGAGGTAGAAGCACTTGGCGATGGGCGCTTTACTTATACCGGTGCAATGAACCTCAATTCAAAAGCCAAGCTCGGCAACATGGCATTATTGCGGATAATGGATGATAACTCTGAAGTACGGGTTGTCGTTGGCAGCTCACGCTCGCAATGCCTGGACCTGGCGATGATCCGACACCTCGGTATCGAGCCGACCGAACAGAAAATTGTTGCAGTCAAAAGCACGGTGCATTTTCGCGCCGACTTCGATCCGATTGCCGCTGACACCCTGGTCGTCATCGCACCGGGCATTCATCCCTGCAAGCTGGATGACCTGACATACAAAAACTTGCGCGACGGGGTGCGCAAGGGGCCGGTGCATGGTGTCTAAACCAGATCGAACTTTGCCAGATTGTCGTGAAAACGTTGGCGCTCCCTAGCGCAGTAGGAATTACTGTGCACGAGTCCCTTACCCGTCACCGACTTGTCGAGCGCCCGGATTTCGTCGGCGAACTGCTGCGCGCGTTTTTCGTCGCCTTTTTCCATCAAGGCATCGATCAGGTCAAACTGGCATAGTGGAGCGTCTGGTTCGACGTCGAGTCCCAGCTGAAATAATTCGATGGCCAGGTCCAGGTTACCGCATTTTTTTTCGATTCCGCCGCTCACCAGGTAATACCAGTTGGGCCTGATCGGGCAAAGATTGAGCACATTTTGATCGTACTTGCGCGCTTCTTCATGGTCTCCTTTTGCGAGATAGGCGAAAGCGGTTAGTGCATGCACTTCAGCACTGCCGGGTTCAAACTCCACGGCCCTGAGACAGGCCCCGATCGCTTCTTCAGGTTCGTGTTTCATCTGATGATTCATGCCCGCCTGGATCCAGGCCTCCCCGTAGTTCGGATCGAGACTCATCGCATGTTGGTTAGCCTTTACTGCTTCTTCGATCAATTCCTCTATAGAATCGGACCAGCCGCTGTAAGCTTCCTGCCAGTAACTCCAACCCAGTGTAATCCAGGCATAGGCATAATCGGGATCCAGCAGAATCGCTTCGTTGGTCATCGCACGTGCATCGAGAATATTCTGCCGGATGTAGGTTTCCTGTAAATCGACCGCGGCCAGGGTCAGCTCCCAGGCCCTGATGCTGGTCGCACCTTTTGATCGGTGCAGCGCCATTTCGCCGTCGTCAAACTGCACCTTCATTGCCAGCGCGATGCTCTGGGTAATCTCGTCCTGTACCACGAATAGAGCATCGAGATCGCGGTCGAAACGCTCGCTCCAGCACACCTGGTCATTTTGAGCATCAATCAATTGCGCGCTGACTCTAATATGCTCGCCGCTCTTGCGCACGCTACCTTCGAGGATGTAGCGCACCTTCTGTTGCTCGGCGATGTCGGCGATCGAAGTTTTCTGATCTTTGTACTGTAAGATCGAATAACGCGCGACGGTACGCATATGCTTGAACTTGGACAGCGTTGCGATGATGTCGGTGGTGATACCGTCCGCAAAATGTTCCTGCTCCGGATCGCCGCTCATGTTTTCAAATGGCAGCACCGCGATCGATGGTATTTCGTCGAAAGGCCCGGTGAGATCTTCGAGCAAACCAGCCTGTACCAGCTGGTCGAAGGCTGCTTCGAAATCCTCGTCGTGCCGGTAAGCCAGGGATATACGCCACAGGCGCCGCCATGCCTTCTCGTCCGTCGGATAGTTCGGCATTTCCCGCTTTGCCAGTTCCTGGTAACGCTTCATTTCCTTGCGTGCTTCCTCGGCTAAACCCAGGCCATTGAAGCAAGCGGCTATCGATGCGTGGATACTGGCCGGGGGGTGTGGAATCGAACGATAGGTTTTTATCGCTTTTTCGAATTGCCCCGCGCCCTGGTAAACCCCGCCCGCAGACCAGCCGGCGCCGACGCTGTGTGGATCGAGTTGCA
>JBATHL010000637.1:0-1824 GCA_049666745.1 Gammaproteobacteria bacterium | reverse complement strand
ACTTCATCCAGGTTAAAAGAGTAAAAAAATGGTGATTGTGGCTTATCCTTGCGGCCCATCATGGGACAGCACTCAATCAATGAAATCAATGGCTTATTATCTCATGTGCCGCCTTTTTTCTTAAGAGTTTTTCAACACAACAGGCCAACTGCAGTCATTGCTAAATAATGTACCCGGCCCCTTTACTCTCAATTATGCTTTGTCTCCTTCCATATAGATGGTTCTGCCGGGAAGTGCAAAGGAAGCACCCGCAGACTTAACGATTTCCATGATCTGGATATTGATGTCCTCTGCAATGCCCAGAAACACGGCGTAATCAGTCGTTTTTATGAAAGAGTGGACCTTGATCAAAATAGCGTCATCATCAAAGTCAGTGAATCGCACACGTAAAGGATCTTCATAAACTTGTTCGTTTTGTTCGAGTGATTCTGTAATCCTGTCCATGATGGCCCGCATCTGTTCCTCTGTCGTGTCGTGGCGTAAACGCAGCGTTGGCCAGTAACGTATTTTTGTCCGGTAGGACAGATTTTCGACCTCTTCGGACGCGATACGCGCATTGGGTACTGACACCACGGTGTTCGTCAGCGTGCGTAGCCGGGTGGTTCTTAATCCGATATCTTCAACGGTGCCCATTTCCGTGCCATAACGACAGAAATCCCCCACCCGCAGTGATGCCTGGGAAAAAATGGTCAAGGCACCCATCATGTCTTCGATAGGTTTTTGCAGGGCCAGGGCGACGGCCAGGCCGCCGACACCGAGACCGGCCAGTACGGCTGTAATATTAACGCCGATGTTGTTTAGCCAGAAAAGCAGGCCGAAAACAAAAATCAAAATTTTGACGAGGGTTGTCAGCGGTTGCAGCAGTTTTGCAGCCCCCGGTCGACCCAGCTTGTTCAGTTTTTCCTGTTGGTAAGACTTGACCAGGTTGATGACAGACCATAGCACCCAGACGAGGGCTAAAGTAAACAGTGTTCTCGCTTGCATAACCTGTTGCGCATATGCGCCGAGGCCTAATCGTTCTGAGGTAATACCTGTAGTGAACAGGATGCCAATAAGCACCGCCGGTCCGGTGAAAATATTCCTGACGAGTGGATACATATCATCTTCGGGTGAACTGAATAACCGTGTCAATAAAAGTCCGATAAGGTAAAAAACCGGCCAGCTAACCAGTGCAACAACAATGATAATGAACCATTTAAAGGCCTCCAGCCCCAGGAAGGAAACGTCATCTGGAAACCAGCCCCGGACTTTTTCTATCAGTGCCGGGTAACTGTACAAATCATATAGTTCAGGGATTCGTGCGACCGAGCGGTTGGACAACTTCCATATCATGACTCCATCGACTCGCGGGACTTGTTGCATCCAGATCGGGATTTCACCATCCTCCCCGGGGATCCTCATAAGTTCATCCCGATAGGCCGGCAGATCGTCACCCTGCAAGCCCTGGGGACTGTCGCTGACACTGAGTCGATCCAGCCACACTGAACGTGACACAACATGATTGAATTGCCTGGCCAGTTCGGGCCCGCCAACTTCCTGGATATCAGGCGGCAGATTGCGAAGGTCAAGATATTCTGCGGCCTTCTCCCAATTGAACTCGGACGCAGTGGTCAGGTAACCAACGATGCTACTTCTCGGGTTTCCCCTGTCCAGCGCATCTTCCGGGCCCTTATCCACGGTAATGGGTACAACTACCGTGGTTTCGGTTGCTTGCTCCTGCGCTTGCACGGGCAGGCAGTTGACCAAAAAGAAGGCTATAAACGCCAACACACATAACTTCCGCAGATTAATTTTCATTTGCTATTACCTATGGTGAGTCCTAGG
>JBATHL010000636.1:0-12922 GCA_049666745.1 Gammaproteobacteria bacterium | reverse complement strand
CCCGATGACCTGGTCCGTGATTTCCGGCTTCATGTAAGCCACGGCAGAAATCAGGCCGGAGAAAATGCCTGTCGCGATGCTCGCGAACTTGTACAGATCGTTTCGCTCCATCTTCAGAAAGACGATCAGCAGGATAGTTACTACCATGAGTGCGCCGCCGAAGAATAATATCGTTGGGGTTGCATTCACGCCCAGGTCAGATTGCCGGGATGAAATCACCTTGGTCGGAAACCATAGCGACGTCAGAACGACCATCCAGATGACCAGGCTTTTGGTCGCCGACTTCACGTAATCCTTGACCATCATTAGCAAATAGACTTCGACGAGGAGCAGGCTGACGACCAGTGCGGCCAGCAAACTCAGGAATGATTCCATCTTGTAGCGCATGGACGACTGCTCGAACCAGTGGCCGAAAGAATCGAAACCACTGACTTTTTTCCCCTTTAAACCGTTTTGCTGCAGTACGTCCAGATATTCCGCTTGCTGATTGTCGCTTGCGGCGAGAGGGGCGCAGCCGGCGGTGAGCCATTGCTTCTGGCAGGCAAAATACCTTGCCACCTGCTCGATATTATCCGGCTCCAGGCCGATTGAATAAGGCGGCAACGCCGAGGTCTTGTCGGCGGCATCCTGGATGATCACCAGGATGCTGAACAACAATGCGACTAGCGGCAATATCTTCCTGAAACGCAGCACCCGAGCACGCGTGGCCGCATCCAGATTGGCATTCAAGTCGCCCCAGAAACGGACGTTCCTGTTCTCCAGTGCCAGATACATCACACCGGCGGCAACGAATGGCAGGACGATGGCGACGAAAAAATAGTAATTGGGTATCCCGCTCAGGTATTCCGCCCCGACCTGAAAATCCCGATACTGCCCCGACTGATAGACCAGAATACAAAAAATCGCCGCGAGCAGAGACAGGGCAATCGACAGCACAAAGTACCAGTGGCGGGCAGCAATCATTGGAATCACTCCTTTTTTCGATTTTGCACCATTTACTTCAGGAATTTCGGTGACCTCTAGCTCGAGTCGAGTCTGACCCCGGGCCACCGAACTACTATGCCTGTACGTGGAAGTTGAAAGCATAATCGCCGTGTCGATCTAAGTCTACCGGAGATAGCAATATCGCATTTACCGGGCCGGAGCGCCGGCAATCGAAAAGACCGGGAGATGGCCAGCGCACGAAATCGGGTGACCTTCTCCAGCTTATATTTTTACGGATTACACCTTACCTTACCTATTTACCGGCATGGGTTTATTCCACCTTCGTACCGCGATGTTGCGCCGAATTGTAATAAACGCTTCTGCGTAAGCGATTGATGCCGCCTACTGGCTGGTGTGCGGCCAGCGAATGCCAGGGGGTGAAGGCCAGGTTTTCGCAGGCAGCTTTCGCGGCGTCGGTATTCGTCTGCTGTGGTGCGCGAATAATTAATCTGGCAACATTTTCATAAGCGTCGACTTCTTTTTTATCGCTTGTGTCCCATGTCGTGCTCGCGCTTTCGATCAGTTGCTGCTCTGGACCAAAATCGGCCTTTTGGTCGCGCACCTGAATCCTGAAATCGAAGTTTATCTGCCCGCTGCCCTGCATGGTTTGTGTGAGCGCTTCGGCGAGATAATTTTCGTCAGGCGGCGCTGCAAAATCGGGTTGCGCAGTGGACGGCTCCGGACCTACGGAAAATTTCATCACGCGGTCGGGGCCAAACATAAACGACGCCGCACCGAAATACTGGACCTGTAGTGGATTCCGAACCGTGCGTGTCTGGATCTTGGTGAGAACGATATTGAGGGTTTGGGTCAGGTCGTTTAAATCCTTTAAATCAAAGCCCTCCGGCAGCTTTCGATTTTGCGAGGCCAGGAACCCCGCCAGTTTATTCAGGTCTTCGGCGACAGGTTTCGGAAATGGTGGCGGGGTCTGATTAATTTTTGCCAGGATTAATACCAGAGAAAATAGTGAGTCGGCATTATTACCGTGTTCCGATGCTTGCAGTGCATCGGTGAGAAACGCGTAACCGCGAACATCGGAAAAAGCGAATTCCGGGGTGTTGATCATCAGAAAATCCTGATTTTGTCGTCCCCCGTCCGATTCGAGAAATTTACCCGGCACGTCAAACACCTTGATCGCCATACCACGGCTGCCATTTTTGCCATCTTCCATGTCGTGCGCCAGTTTGACCGAAGCATTCGAAAAACGAATTTGTGCTGCATACTTCTTGCCCGGATTGGCAAAAAGCCCCACCCGATACTTTTTTGCAATATCAGAGTTGATAATAAATTCGGCGCTGACGCAGCCATGCGATTTCGGATGAACCCCTCTCAATAGCCTGTCTTTTTGCTCCGGTAATACCGTGCGCTTGTCCTGCAAATCGGTTGTTTGCTCAGCGATTCGCGCAATTTGTGCGGGTTCTCCTGTTGGGACCCGTTCGAATTTTTCGGCGCCCGAACCCTGATCTTTCATTACGCAGGCGACCAGCCCAATACCAACTAGCGCTAGTGCAGTGATTCTCAAAAGCTTGTTAAACGAATTTTTTGCTGACATTCTATTGTCCCTCTGTCCTATTTTTCTTTCTACATCAAACCACGACGCTTGTCGTCACAGCGTTTTCATATACTCGATCAGCTGGTAACGTTCCTCATCGGTGAAGTTTCGCCACTGCCCGTCTTCAGCGCGGGTAGCGGTATGCAAATTGCCGCTGTGCCCGTAATTGCCGTTCCCTGGAATCGGCTTGCCCGCCGAGTCTAGCGTATTGAACCTGAAACGATTGCCCGCCTCGCTGGACAAAAACCCGACATTTTTAACATCGAAATCTTTGCCGCCGACATCGAAAAACTTTTCCCGCTCAGTGTCGGGTAACAAGAGCTGGTAAAGGCTAGAGACTGATCCATTGTGCAGAAAAGGCGCTGTCGCCCAGACGCCGTTTAATGGTCGAGCTTTGTAGGCAACCAGGTTCGGCGGCGCGGGCCCGCCCTTGTTTTCTGGCAGGTGGTATCCCGCCAATTCCAGCAACTGTTGCTGATCGAGCGGTGGGCTAAAAGCGACTACCTGCTTACCGATAACACTCTTGACCACGGCCGACAACATCTCGGCGCGCGGAACCTTTGCTGCATTTTGATATTTGTCCGGGAGAAAACTCCGCACTACACCCGGATCGACATTCAGGGCCGGGTTTACAAAATTCATCGCCATCAGAGGGTCGGTGCCGATGCTGTTGAGCGCTATCATATTGACCTTGATGAACCGTTTACCGAGCGGGTTCGGATCGGTCATCGGAAATTGCCCATCCTCATCCCGAATGCCATGACAAAAAACACAATTTCCGGCAAACAAGGCTTCACCTTTGGCCGCCTTGTTCTGATCGATTGGTGGCAATGGCACTTGCCATTTGGGAGAATCCAGCTTGCTCATTAAATTCTCCAGCCGATCCAGGTTCATGATTTTTGCCGAGGACCGAAACATTTCACCCGGATCGGAAGTTTTGACCACGGTATGCGCGAACACACCTGATACCTCACCGACGTTACGGCCTATATGATTATTGGCGGAACCGTTCCATTGCACCCAGCTTAACTGGGAGGTATTCCAGAGAAAGGGATAACTAACCGGCGCGTTGGCCGGTGTTGCATTGCCGGCGATACCGGTAAAGCTTGCCGTCACCCGGTTGAGGATCGCACCGAAGGCGTCCAGCCGGCCATAGCCATAGGCTGTTGCAAGCCCGCCGTAGTTAATTTCGATGTAATTATCGAGCCAGCCAATAAATGGGGTTAGCTCCTGTCGCAAACGCATCTTTTCGCCTTCACTGTAACCTCCTTGTGCCAGCACTTTTTTCGCAAAACGAGTCAGTTTGTCGTCATTTTCCACGGTAGCATGCAACGCCTTGGAGAGATCCTCGATTAAAGACTGAAAGTCGGATAGCGGCGGGCCGCCATCGATTCGCAGCACGTGTTTGTCTATCTCAATCTCCGAGATATGACAGGCGGCGCAGGTCAGACCCAGCCACTCCTGGTATTCCGACTGGAGAGCCCCCGCTCCGGGGGACAAGCGAGATGCCGAAATTTTTGTAAGCAGAAACGGTTCTATATTGTCGTCCTTGACGAAGCCGATGGGCAGGCCATCGGAATTACGACCCGTGATCGGTTGTTGCGGGATGTATCCCAGTCGCCGGATATTATCGTCAGCGCGGAACAACGCTTCGCTGTCGACTTGTTCCAGCGCGAGAAACCAGGAATACGGAATTAGCTGCGAACCCTGCGAAGTATTGTAAAAATCCAGGCGCTCATCATTATTCCAGCCTTGCCCGAGGGTGACCAGCTCACGCTTTTCGGCAGGAGGTGCCGTGCCACCGTTATCACCGGTTTTGAGGCATCCGTTTAATACGATTATTTGAACCGCCAGGAAGGCTATGATAGCCCTGTTCCGAAAAATACCCATATGTTGCGACTCCCTAAGTAACAAATACGTTTATTAATTCGCCCTAACAGATAACAGAATGGAAACAGATTTCATTTCGAAGGTTTTGAAAACGAAGCTGAACAGTGTAGATGTGGCAATGTGCGGGTGAGTTAGCACCCAATTGCAAGCCCAAATATTTCTTGTTGCTTACCTTCCTTGTTAATGGCTAGGCAAAATACTAGTCCGAACAGGATTACAAAAGCGAATAAGTAATTTTTATACTCGAGGATTATCAATGGCGTCGTCATGCTTATCTTGGATACATCAGTCCGGTCGAGTTTGAGAAACAGGTAATGAAGACTTAATCAACTGGTCCGAAATACTGGGGCCGAATCAGTTGGCCGTTCTCTAACCTTGAACAGAGGAAAATGAGTGTCCGTTATTGGGGATCAACAACGGCTTGAAGAATGAATTTGAGTAATTCTTCCGGCCTAATTACACCAAAATTACACATTCACCAATTTTATAATGCGGTAAATTTTTTATAAGCTATTGATTTAAATGGTGCCCAGGGGCGGAATCGAACCACCGACACGAGGATTTTCAGTCCTCTGCTCTACCGACTGAGCTACCTGGGCTTGGAGTGCGGAAGCGCGTATTAAATAGTCGTGCGGTCCACTAGTCAAGCCTGAAGCGGCAGTTTGTGTAAATTGCGCGCTCTTCGCTTACAAACCCGATGGATTTCACAGCCAGGCTAAGCGGGAAGGCGCCGCTGCAAGCATCTTCGTAAGCCCTGACTGCAATAGGAACAACGATATTAGTTATTGCTTCCAGGCTTGTCCCCACATGGCCGTCTACATACGTATTACACCCGGACAGCAGGTGGTTTATACTGCTTGCATATTATCAGGGAACGAGATAAATCGTGGCGGAACAAAAGTTTACCGACACATCGCAAGACACTCCCACAGGGGGAGATCGAGGCCTGCCCAGGTCATTTAACTGGCAAAACTTGTTTGATAATCGACGCGTGCTGTGGCTGCTGGCGGCACTACTGATCGTGTCTATTGCCACTACCATCGCTACTCTGCAACCGCTGCGCTCCAATGCGCTGGTAAAACCCTCAACACTCTCCGCTGACTGGTGGTTGTATCCGGTCGAAACCAACGCGTTTAAACGACTGCCCGTCATTCCGGAGAAATTAAACGCGATTGCCATACTGCCCGGCGGCGATAGCACACTGATAGCTGTTGGCGACAATGGATTGATCGTGCGTAGCCCGGACGGCGGCCGGACGTGGAACAAGATCAGTGTGCCATTCCAGGCGCTACAGCAACAGCAGCAACAGGTTCAGGAAATTCAACAAAAGGTTGATAAAAAACAGCAACTAAAAGAAGAGCCAGCACAACAGGAGGAACCCGCCTCGATCATTCCGTTGGACACAAATAACGAGTTTCTGTCCGCCGATCTGGTGGACGTATTTTTTCTCGATGCGAACCGTGGCTGGGCGGTGGGAGACGATGGCGCGATACTCGCCAGCAGTGACGGTGGCGCCAGCTGGCAGGCACAACGCAGCAGCGTTAGTAACCGTATTAATTCGGTACAGTTTATCGATGCACAGCGTGGCTGGGTCGTGGGCGACGATGGTGCGGTGCTCGCCACCAGCGATGGTGGCACCAGCTGGCAGCCACAAAGAAGTGATCCAACCGGCCTCCTGAATTCGGTACAGTTCATCGACGCACAGCGTGGCTGGGCCGTGGGTGGCAATGGCGCGGTACTCGCCACCAGCAACGGTGGCGCCAGCTGGCAGCCACAAGACAGCGGTACCACCAGCACGCTTTACTCGGTGCAGTTTGTCGATGCGCAGCTTGGCTGGGCAGTAGGTGACGATGGCGCGGTTCTCGTCACCAGTAACGGTGGCGCCAGCTGGCAGGCACAAGACAGCGGTATCACCAGCACGCTTCACTCGGCGCGTTTTGTCGATGCGCAGCGTGGTTGGGCAGTAGGTGGCAGCAGTACGTTGCTCACTACTAACGACGGTGGTGTCAGCTGGCAGGCGCAAAGCAGCGGCACCGCTAGCTGGCTGCAAGCGGTGCGGTTTGTCGATGCACAACGCGGCTGGGCCGTGGGCCACGCGGGCACGGTGCTCGTCACCAGCGACGGCGGCGCCAGCTGGCAGGCGCAAAGCAGCGGTACCACCAGCTGGCTGCACTCGGTGCAGTTTATCGATGCACAACGCGGTTGGGCCGTAGGCGACGATGGCACGGTGCTCACCAGCAGCGATGGCGGCGCCAGCTGGCTGGCACAAAACAGCGGCACAATTAACTTCCTCAATTGGGTGTGGTTTGTCGATGCGCAACGCGGCTGGGCCGTCGGCGAAAATGGCATAGTAATCGCCACCAGCGACGGCGGGATCAGCTGGCAAGCCCAGGATAGCGGCACAATGGACACGCTGCGCGCGGTACAGTTTGTCGATGCACAGCGCGGCTGGGCCATGGGATACAACGGCATAGTGCTCACCACCGCTGACGGCGGCGCCAACTGGCAGGCCCAAAACAGCGGTACAAAAAATACGCTTTTCTCGGCGCATTTTATCGATGCGCAGCCCGTCGATGCGAAGCGTGGCTGGGCGGTGGGCGATGCGGGCACGATACTCACCACCAACGATGGCGGTGCGCTTTGGCAATCACAGGTCAGTGGCACCACGAGCACGCTTTTTTCGGTGCAGTTTTTAAATGAAATGCGCGGCTGGGCCGTGGGCAGGAATGGCACGGTACTAGCCACCGAAGATGGCGGCGCGCGCTGGCAACCACAGGAGAGCAACACCTCAATCCGGCTGCAATCAGTGCAGTTTGTCGATGTACAGCACGGTTGGGTCGTGGGCGACGCGGGCACGGTGCTTGCCAGCAGCGACGGTGGCGCCAGCTGGCAGGCACAAAATAGCGGCACGACATTCCGCCTGCACTCGGTACAGTTTATCGACAGGCAGCGTGGCTGGGCCGTGGGGCATCGTGGCACGGTACTCTCCACCAGCGATGGCGGTACAAACTGGGCAAATATTGCGCCATTGCGATACTCCGCACCCTGGTATTACGTGAGTTGGCTAGCGGCGTTGATCCTGTTACTACCAGCGCTCAACCCGAAGAGTCGACGCGTCCGCGAACCCACAGGCGAAATCAATGCAATCGCCAATCAGGTCACTTCCGACCGGCCGTTGCAGGGGAATGACCAGGACAGCCTCGGTTTTGGCCGCATCGCCAGGAGTGTGTCCCGGTTTTTACGGCACGAGAAAACCACCGGCCCGCTGACATTGGCCGTTTCCGGCCGTTGGGGCACCGGTAAAAGCTCATTGATGAACCTGATCAGCGCCGACCTGCAGCGACACGGTTTTGTACCAGTCTGGTTTAACTCCTGGCATCACCAGAGCGAAGAAAACCTGATCGAGGCGCTGGTTACCAGCATTCGCCAGCAGGGGAGACAACCCTTTTTCACCTCGCGTCCCCCATTTGTCAATCCGTACTGGTTTGCATTTTTCTTTCGCCGTCTGTTTCGCTGGAGTGCCGCCCATTATCTGCAAATCCTGCTACTGGTTTGCACCGCGACCGTGGCGCTGACATTTTACGGGCACGATCAGTCCCGCTTACGCACGCATATCACTCAGATACAGCAATTGGTCAATCCAGCTGAAACGCCATTGCCTGAAACTGACAACGAGGCTGCGGCTCCTGTATTCGGCGAAAACCTCGACTGGATCGTCGGATTGCTCAGCTCACTAATCGCGTTGGCCGGTGGCCCGGTGGTTTTAGTCAAGGCCCTGCGAACCCTGCCACGCGTCCAGAGTAGCGCCAAAAACCTGGAGTTTCGTGGGCAGTACGCGCAGTACTTCCGCAATTTCAACGATAACCTGCGGCCCGTGTCACTCATCGTATTTATCGATGACCTGGATCGTTGCGACACGACCACGGTGATGCGCGCACTGGAGGCAACCAATTACCTGGTCAGTTCGGGTAATTGCTTTGTGATCCTGGGAATGGACTACAACATTGTACGCAACAGCGTGGCGGTGGGGTACGACTCCCTGACCAAAAAAATCGCGGAAGATCACGGTGAGGAAGGCAAGGCGGCATTTGCCAACGAATACCTCGAAAAGCTGATCAATATTCAACTCGAAGTGCCCGAGCTGGAAACAACGCAAATGCTGGACCTGGCTTTACCGGATGCCCACAAAGAGGATACTTCAACCAGTGAAATTTTAGCCCAACGACTACACCAGTACTGGATGCAATACTGGCGATTGATTTTTCTTGCCGGCGTCGTTGTCGCCGGATTTCAATTGGGCAACTACCTGCACGCATTAGCAGAAAACGGGAAGACTGTTGAACCCGTCCAAGCCAGTCAAACACCGACCGCTCCTGCACCGGTCCAGACGACGGCAGAGGGTCTACCAGGGGTTGTAGTCGTTGGTGATAAAACGGATCCGGATCGAGGCCCGGCCGGCAAGATTGTCTCGCCTGCAGTGACAGACAATACCATCGACTATGTGTATTTACCGATTGCTGTAATCGTATTGGTCGGAATCTGGGTCATGATGCGAGGCCGTGACGATATTCAATATGATTCCAGTACGTTCGAACGGGCGCTCGGGATCTGGCTGCCGCTTGCATCACGACGGCGAGAAACGCCGCGCGCGGTCAAACGTTTTGTCAACCGGACCCGGTATTTTGCAATGCGTCTGCGCGACGAACGTGAGATTTCAAAAACCGCACGCGATGACGAAGCGACAATTGTCGCGCTTAGCGCAATCCTTCAAATCAATCCCGATGCGATCGACCTGCCCGCTGACGACGTTTTGGCTGGAATAGCCAGACTGGAAAAGACGGATACTATTTTAAAACCCGATACATTCGATGCGACAGTAGAACTGATCGGGCAAATGGCTGATACAGCCATCGCCGAACACGACGAAGCGTTTCAGACCAGTCTGGCCGAACAGATTAAATACACCCTGCCCCTGTTCCGGGAAATTTCAAAAGGCATCCAGATAAAGTAGTCGCCAGATACCGACCGCTCGAAAACTGGCAACTGATGACTTGCGCCGGTTGACCCCGACTGTGGGTACGATTTCCCTCTATTTCTTACGACGACCAACTTGCTAAACCTTTAAGTCATTAACTGAATCAAGGTTTTTTTCTCGTCATTGTCAGTTACCGCAGACATTGCCGTTTTAAACGCCAGTACGCTTTTATCGTGATTGGCAAGCAACTTTTCCAACTCCAATGTTTCCGCCGCACCAGGTACGCCACCCGATTCGTAGATATTTTCGACTGCCTTCAAACAATTGAAATGCGCTGTCTTACTATCACTCATATCGATAAAGGCCTGGTAGGCTATTTTCGCCGCTTCACTTAAACCGTCTATTGATTGCATACGTTCACATCCGGGTTTTATTGTCAGAAGCTCATTGTAAACGATGCTGTCGACCACAACTCAAAACCCGAGGAGCCGCCACTCGGAATTGACGCCTTAAGTTTTGCTTCCCACACATTTAAGGTCATTCGACACTGTCTGATAAACTTCGTTGAAATTAGCCTGGAACCAGGACATAACCTGTGCGACGAGCACTTGTCATTCTATACTTGATATCATTGTCGGCTCGCACCTTTTTTAACGATAAACATCACACCGCAGAGGTATCTTCTTCCATCGCTGAAGATCCTGGATTTAACCCACAACTCTCGAATATTCTGCAAGTGGCGCTAGAGAAGTCTGACAGATTTCAGGAAACTGACATCATTTCAGCCAGCTTATACATCAGCGATCGGTGTCATTGGGAAGGCACCATCGGCACAACCAAACAAGATCCCGGGATTTGGAATGATTTCTCAATACCTATTGGAAATCGACATTCCGCTTGCGGACCATATTCCACATCTATATAGTATATCGTCGATTAACGATATACTTGGCAATAATTGATATGCGTGCTCCTACTCAAGTGGCTCCAACGGCCAAAGACCAGCCTGTCGACAACGACATGGCAGACGAAGATATTGCCTTGATTGCCAAGGCACTGTCGCATCCAGCTCGGCTTCAAATCATCCGCCTGCTGTTGAGCAAGAAAACCTGCATCGGCGGCGATATAGTCGATGTGGTTGGCCTGGCTCAGTCCACCGTTTCGGAGCATTTGCGCATTCTTAAAGCCAGCGGCATTATCATCGGTGAAATTACCCGTCCACGGGTTTGTTATTCGCTTAATCTCGCGCGGTTACGCCCTTTTAATGATTTCCTGGAACTGATTCTGGGCAGCGATGCAGCGGCTTCAAACGAGGAGTCTGCTTGCTGGGTATCGCCTGAGCGCAAACAATAAAATTTAAACTCTTGTTACTGCAATGAACATTGATGCTTCAGAACAACAAATCTGTCCCCCGACCCTGGCGGACGTGAAAGAAGCTGCTGCCCTTTGCGATCAGGTCATAAAAACACCTCTGCTGGAAAGTCCGGAAGTAAACAATCTTTTGTCGGGCCGCTTACTGATCAAGGCTGAAACCACGCAGAGAACCGGGGCGTTCAAGTTCCGCGGTGCCTATAACCGCATCCGTCAAATGGACGAGGCCCAGAAAAAACGCGGCGTGATTGCCTATTCTTCCGGCAATCATGCGCAGGCGGTCGCATTGGCCGCGCAAATCTGCGGCACGTCCGCATTGATCGTGATGCCCGATGATGCCCCGCTTAGCAAAATGGCACGCACGCGTGAACTGGGAGGCGAGATAATTACTTACAATCGCGCCACGGAAGTGCGTGAAGAAGTCGCCGAGCGCATACAGGCTGAAGGCAATTACGTCATGGTGCCACCCAATGAAGACCGACGGGTGATGGCGGGCGCGGGAACCGTGGCACTGGAAATATTTGACCAGGTCGATGCGCTCGATGCGGTGCTGGTGCCCTGTGGCGGCGGTGGACTGACAGCCGCCACGGCCATCGTCATGCAGGCCCTTGCGCCAAAGACGAAAGTTTATGCGGTAGAACCGGAACTTTTTGACGATACCCGCCGCTCACTGGAAGCCGGCAAACGCCTGTCAAATCCAAAAGGACAGCAAACCATTTGTGATTCGATCATGACGGATACGCCGGGGGCATTGACCTTCCCGATCAACCAAAAGCTGTTGGCGGGGGTTTTAACCGTCAGTGATGATGATGTGCGCTGCGCCATGGCCTTTGCTTTCGAGCATTACAAGATGGTGGTGGAACCGGGGGGTGCCGTCGGCCTGGCTGCCGTGTTAAGCCAGAAAATAGACATCAGTAACAAGACAATTGCCGTCATAACAACCGGTGGCAACGTGGATGCCGCAGATTATTGTGCGAACCTTAATGCGAAGGCGGAATAAGGTAAAAAAATGAGTACAACCCTGTCACGTAAACTGATCGCCGAATGGATCGGTACATTTTCACTGCTGGCGACCGTTGTCGGGTCCGGCATCATGGCCGAAAGGCTTGCGGGTGGAAATGTCGCCATCGCACTGTTGGGAAATACCATTCCGACGGGGGCAATCCTGGTGGTGTTGATCATGGTCTTTGGCCCTATTTCCGGTGCGCATCTAAACCCTGCCGTGACTCTCTCATTTGCGATCCGTCGGGAAATTTCTATAGGGGATTCTGCGCTTTATGTTGTTACCCAGATTGTGGGCGGAATATCAGGCGTCCTGGTCGCCCATATCATGTTTGACAATCCGCTGTTCGATCCCTCCACCACCGTGCGCACGGGGTTTGGTCAGTGGGTCGGGGAATTCGTCGCCACGTTCGGACTGGTCGGCACCATCCTGGGCTGCCTGAGATTCCGCGCGGAAGCCATCCCCTTTGCGGTCGGCCTTTATATCACCGCGGCCTACTGGTTTACCTCTTCAACGTCATTCGCCAACCCTGCCGTGACCATAGCGCGCGGGTTTTAGAATACCTTTGCCGGCATTCAACCCGTCGACGTCGCCGCTTTTGTGGGGGTACAATTACTCGCGGCCTGTCTGGCGACGTTCTTTTTCAAATGGTTACTGGAAGAATAGGTTTTTCCGATGGTTCAACATGATCCCCTTTCCCTGTTCGACGAAGAAATAAACCGGCGCGAAGTGCCTGCCCTGAAGACCCACCCGATGGTGGTCGGACAGGATGGTGAAAACCTGTTTGCCGCCGGCGTGGCAGACATGGATTTCAAGGCCGCGCCGCCCGTAATCGAAGCCATGCAAAAGCGGCTGGATCACGGGGTGTTCGGCTATGAAACGGTGCCGGCAGGTCTGATACCCGCACTCATGAGATGGCTGCAAAACCAACATAACTGGGAAGTGCAGGCAGACCATATTCTCACCTCGCCGAATATCCTGACTGCGCTGGCGATGGCGGCCTCCCTGTTTACCGACGAAGGCGACGCGGTCATCGTTCAGCCTCCCGTTTTCTTCGATTTTTTCGATGTATTAAACGAGAACCACCGCGAGACCGTGCAGAACCCGTTGATCTTTGACCAGGGTCGTTATCGGATTGACTTCGATG